>CAZKSK010000168.1:0-5478 GCA_964555225.1 uncultured Bacteroides sp. | reverse complement strand
CTTTTCCTTCTATCCATTCCTCACAAGCAGCTTTAAATTCAGCCGGAGTATTGTCAGAAGCAATGGCTTCTTCCATTAATCTTTGGATGCGGCTACGCATCTTTTTATTTGCAAGTTCCATACCTAAACCATATTCGCAGAAATCTTCAAATAAAGAATTGGCCCAAGCCGGACCTTGTCCTTTTTCATTTGTAGTATATGGAGTAGACGGAATTGAACCTGAATAGATAGAGGAACAACCGGTTGCATTGGCAGCAATTTCGCGATCTCCGAATAGCTGAGAAATCAGTTTTAAATACGGAGTTTCGCCGCAACCTGAACATGCTCCTGAAAATTCGAATAGCGGAGTAGCAAATTGAGAATTCTTCGGATTGGCTTTGATGTCTACTAAATCTTGTTTGCTTGTGACACTCTTTCTACAATATTCCCAATTGGCAGCTTCTTTCTTTGCTCCTTCTGATTCTGCCACAAACGGAGTCATCTTTAAAGCCGGACCACCCTTCTTCGGATTACCCGGACAGACATCTGCACAATTACCACAACCCAAGCAATCCATAACGCTGACCTGTATTCGGAAAGTCATACCTGCAAAAGCTTTTCCTACTGCTTTAATTGACTCGAAGTTTGCACCGGTCTGTTCTTTTTCATCAAGAACAAACGGACGAATACAAGCGTGAGGACAAACAAATGCACATTTGTTACATTGTATGCAGTTTTCAGGATTCCAAACAGGAACGAATGCTGCTACACCGCGTTTTTCATATGCTGCAGTACCGGCGTACCACGTTCCGTCTTCGATATCCTTGAAAGAAGAAACAGGTAACAAATCACCGTCCTGAGCATTTACCGGGCGAACAACTTCATTAATGAATGCCGGATCGTTATTTGTTTTCTTTGCATCGTCAGTAAGATCTGTCCATGTAGGATCAACATCTAATTTCTTATATTCACCTCCACGATCAACCGCAGCATAATTTTTATCAACTACATCTTGACCTTTTTTACCATATGATTTAACAATGAATTTTTTCATCTGTTCTACAGCCAAATCTACAGGAATAACACCTGTGATACGGAAGAATGCAGATTGGAGAATGGTATTAGTACGGTTGCCTAATCCAATTTCCTGTGCAATTTTTGTAGCATTGATATAGTAAACAGATATATTGTTTTTAGCAAAATAACGTTTTACCTTGTTTGGAAGATTTTTTGCCAATTCATCGCCTTCCCATACTGTATTTAAAAGGAAAGTTCCATTTTTTTGTAAGCCACGCGTTACATCATACATGTGTAAATAAGCCTGTACATGGCAAGCGACAAAATTTGGAGTGTTTACCAAATATGTAGAACGAATTGGGGAATCACCAAAGCGAAGATGTGAACAAGTAAAACCACCTGATTTTTTAGAATCATATGAGAAATAAGCCTGACAATGTTTATTTGTATTATCTCCAATGATTTTTACGGAGTTTTTGTTAGCACCAACAGTACCGTCAGCTCCCAAACCATAGAATTTAGCCTCAAACATTCCTTCTCCACTAACAGCTATTTCTTCTTTCTTAGGAAGAGATGTATAAGTGATATCGTCTTCTATACCGATAGTGAATTGATTCTTTGGTTCACTCATAGCCAAATTTTCGTATACTGAAAGAATTTGGGCCGGAGTTGTATCATGAGAACCTAATCCGTAACGACCACCGACAATCAATGGTTTGTCGGCACTATTATAATAACAGTCTTTGACATCCATATAAAGTGGTTCACCTAGTGCTCCAGGTTCCTTTGTACGATCTAGAACAGCTATTCTCTTTGCACTCTTGGGCATAGCGGCCAAGAAATGTTTAGCGGAGAACGGACGATATAAATGTACAGCCAATAGTCCTACCTTTTCTCCTTTTTTCTCCAAATAATCAATCGTTTCACGGATGGCTTCCGTAACGGATCCCATAGCAATAATAACACGATCGGCTTCCGGGTCACCATAATAGTCAAACAAACCATATTTACGACCTGTAATTTTGGAAATTTCATTCATATATTCCTCAACGATTCCGGGAACTACTTCGTAATAAGGATTGCATGCTTCACGGTGAGTAAAGAATGTATCGGGATTTTCTGCCATACCGCGCATTACCGGATGTTCTGGTGATAAAGCTCTGGCACGGAATTCCGCTAACGCTTCACGATCGAGTAGTGGAGCTAAATCTTCATTATCCAAACATTCGATTTTCTGGATTTCGTGTGATGTCCGGAATCCGTCAAAGAAGTTTACAAATGGGACACGTGATTTAATTGTTGATAAGTGGGCAACACCCGACAGATCCATCACTTCTTGTACGGAACCTTCTGCCAACATAGCGAAACCTGTTTGACGACAAGCCATTACGTCTTGATGATCTCCGAATATACATAATGAATGTGACGCTAAAGTACGAGCCGAAACATGAAAAACGCAAGGAAGTAATTCTCCTGCTATTTTATACATGTTCGGTATCATTAACAGCAAGCCTTGAGATGCTGTGTAAGTTGTAGTTAATGCACCGGCTTGGAGAGATCCATGAACGGCGCCAGAAGCACCACCTTCGGATTGCATTTCCTGTACAGTGACAGTCTCACCAAAGATATTCTTGCGACCTTGAGCAGCCCATTCATCCACATGTTCTGCCATCGGGGATGACGGCGTGATGGGGTAGATACCTGCAACTTCTGTGAACATATAGGACACATGTGCAGCAGCTTCGTTACCATCACAAGTAATAAATTTTTTTTCTTTAGCCATAATTAAATAATGTATTAGTAATTAAAATTTTTTATACATAGAAAATCAATATAAAAAGCCAAACAACCATAGGGGGATTTGGTTTTCCCGCCCTACTTCTTTATGATGAAGGGCGTAAAAGATGTTCGGATTGTTTTTGAATTTACATCCTTCCGTACAAATACGAAAATTCAAATGTCCGTCTACTAAAAAGGTTGAACCTTTTTCTCCTTTATTCACAATATGATCCTTCCAAAATGTATTTAAGAAGAATGTATCAAGAACATCTTGTTCATCTACTTTGACAGGATAAATTGAATACATCAGATTGGTATTGTGCATCATAATCTTTGAGGGCTTTTTAGGGAAACTCTCTCCTTTAGAATAAACTAAATTGATAAGACGCGCGTCTTCCAAATATTTGATATAATTCATTACTGTCGCTCTTGATGTCTGTATATCAGTTGCCAATTGACTGACATTAGGGGCAACGGGTCCGTCAACAGCGAGCAAATATAATAATTTTTTTATTTTGGTAAGATATTTCAGTTCAATTTGTTTGATTAAAAGAATATCAACTTCAATCATCATATTCATAGTTTTCAGCAAATTTTCTGAAAAATTTCTCCTTTCGAGAAAAAAAGGATAAAATCCGTGGTGCAGATAATCTTGAAAATAATTAAGTGGACGGGTTTTCGGTAAAATTTCTTTAATGATCTGTTCATGATTTTTTAGAATTTCGTCAAGAGTGTATGCCTTAAATTGATTACCCGTATTTAGATTTAGAAATTCTCGAAATGAAAAACCGCGTAAGTTATATGACTTTACAATTCCGTTTAATTCGGGATTTTCTTCTTTTAATCGCATGACAGATGAGCCAGTAAATATGATTTTCAGACCTGGAAATTTTTCATAACATTCTCGTAGTTCTTTACTCCAATTTTCTTGTTTAAAAACTTGATCAATAAGAAGGACTTTACCTCCGCGCTTTACAAATTCAGTTGCAAATTCTGCAATACTATGTCCCTGAAAATAAAAGTTATTCATATTGATATAAAGACAAGATCGATCAATACCATATTTTTCTTTTGCATATTGAAGTAAAAAGGTGGTTTTTCCTACCCCGCGAGTTCCCTTAATACCGATAAGCTGGTCATTCCAGTCAATTTCGTCCATCAGATCTCTGCGAACCGGAGCGTTGGTGTGTTCAACTAAATATGCATGTGTTCTATAGAAAGATTCCATTCTTATCTGTATTTTGAACAGCAAAGATACTATACAATATTGAATTTGCAAAGTCGAGATAGCAAAATATTATAAAAAAATATATTCTAAAATCAATATCGTGTATTTTTGTATATTCACTTGTCGTAATCTTTTTTGCATATGAAAAAATAAGTTTAAAAGAGAATTTATTATTTTGAGTTTTATCAATTATCTTTGTGCTAATTTAAGAATGTTATGGAACAAATATTATATTTGTTTAATCCTGATAATGAATTAGCTCTTGCAGATGGAGGTACTGATTATTTACCACCTGCGTCAGCAAAAAAAATGGAAGAGGATTTATCTTTTTTACCTGTTTGGTGGGCTGAGAAGGATAGTTCCATATTAGTTTCTTCTATTGCACTTGCCCAACGATGGCAAATGAAATATATAGAGTTAATACCTTCTGTTAAATTTACTTCTTTTTCTCTTATTCCGGAATTTACACAAATTAAACCGTGGGGATGGAATTGTACATTGCGTAAAAAGTTGTTGAAATGGGGTATTTCAATTAATAATTTGCCATCGGATAAGCAATTGAAGGAAATTCGTCGTTTGTCAAATCGTGCTACAGCAGTTAAATGTTTATTAGAATTAAATAAAATTTCATATACTTGTGGTGATTCTTTTATTTGTTATACGGAAGAAGAAATTTTTTCTTTATTGAAGAAAAATAAACCATTTATTATGAAGGCTCCATGGTCTGGCAGTGGTAAAGGACTTCGTCGTGGAAATGGAATTGATAATATTTCTTTAAGTAATTGGTGCAAGAAAATATTACGAAATCAGGGAAGCATGGTGATAGAGCCTTATTATAATAAAGTCCAAGATTTTGCTATGGAATTTTTTCTTCAGGAAGATGGGAGTTTTTTGTGGTTAGGTTATTCTCTTTTCCGCACGGATGAAAATGGTTCTTATAAATCGAATCTATTGATGGATAATCGGCGAATAGAAGAACTTCTATCGAATTATGTACCGGAAATAGATTGGTGTAATTTTCGTGATCGATTAATAAAACTTTTGGGAAAACATTTAGGTACAAATTATACTGGTTATATTGGAGTAGATATGATGGTCGTTTGTTCTAAAGATGAATCGAAATACTATATTCATCCATGCGTAGAAATTAATTTAAGAATGAATATGGGGATTGTTTCCAGATTGTTTTATGATCGATATGTAGAATTTGGTTCTAAGGGCCTTTTTTCTGTCAACTATTTTTCTTCTTCTGAGAAATTGAATACATGGCATGAAGAACAGAAAGAGAAGAAACCTCTTCATATAAAAGGAGGTCGTATTTCTTCGGGATATTTTTCACTTGTTCCCGTAGGGAAAGAAACTCGTTATCTAGTTTCCGTTTTTATTTCATAAAATTACCTAATAGTGTAAAATAGCCTTTTTTATCCATCATTTTTAGTTGATAAAATCCAGGTGGCAGATCGTCAATAGTCAAC
>CAZKSK010000167.1:0-5496 GCA_964555225.1 uncultured Bacteroides sp. | reverse complement strand
CTCAAACCCGCGACCCTCAGCTTGGAAGGCTAATGCTCTATCAACTGAGCTACTTCCGCAAATTCTGAGTGGGTGGTGATGGATTCGAACCACCGAAGTCGAAAGACAACTGAGTTACAGTCAGTCCCATTTGGCCACTCTGGTAACCACCCATTCTCTGCCAGAGAAATCTCCTTTTCTCTTTTGCGAGTGCAAAGGTAAAAATTATTTTTTTAATTTCCAAGTGTAATCAACCATTTTTATTGCAGTAATTGCGCATTCATCCCCTTTATTTCCTAGGATACCTCCGGCACGATCTTTCGCTTGTTCCATGTTATTTGTTGTAATTAAACCGTAGATAACTGGTATTTCGCCTTTTACATTTAAATCAGCCAGTCCTTGAGTCGTTCCTTGACAGACATAATCGAAATGTGGTGTGTCACCTCGAATAACACATCCAAATGCAATTACCGCGTCAAACAACCCACTTTTCATCATCATAGAAGAACCGTAAATAAGTTCGAAACTTCCCGGAACACTTTGGACAGTGATGTTATTCTTTTTTACTCCGTTTTTTAGAAGAGTATTCTCTGCACCTTCCAAAAGGGCATTCGTAATGTTATTATTCCATTCGGAAACTACAATTCCGAAGCGCATATTAGATGCATCCGGAACAGATTGTGAATCGTATTCTGATAAGTTATGATATTGTGTTGCCATATTTGAATGTGATTTATATATTTAAAAAAGAGCTACTCGAAAGAATGAGCAGCTCTTTTTTATTTTATTATGAGTATTTTTTATTTTGTAGCCCGTTCAATGTATTTATCTATTTCCATTGCAGCATAAGAATTAAAGTATTTGTCTTTAATTTCTGTATATGCCTTAACGGCTTTGTCATTCTTACCTAATTTTTCATATAATTCACCTGCTTTCAATAAGAAAATCGGACTTAAGGAATTATTATCGGCTTTTGTAGCAGCTTCCATATATTTTTCAGTTGCTTTATCCAGTTGATTTAAACCGGCATAGCAATCACCCATTGCACCTATTGCAACAGGACCTACCATTTGATCTTCGGCTTTAAAATCTTCTAGGTAATTGATAGCTTCCTGGTATTTACCTTTATGTGCCAGACAAATACCTGCATATCCTTTAGCTAAATTACCAGCTTTTGTTCCACTATATTCGTCAGCAATTTTCTTGAAACCTTTATATCCGGCTTTATCACCGTTCAGTGCCGTTTCGAAGTCGTCCTGTGCGAAGTAATTTTCACCTGGGAATAGAGCTGCTGAAGCTTTCTCTTCTTTTGGAGTACTTACGTATTTTTTATAAAGAAAAAATCCGGCAATGATAATTACAATTGCCAAAAGGGTATACATAATAGCATTCTTATATTTAATAATGAATGCTTCTGATTGGCTAAGTGCATTGTCTACATTTAGCGAATCCTGACTTTTTTTATTTTCTGCCATATCTGATTTTTTTATTATTTTCCTTAAATGAGTGTTCGGACAGCAAAATTAGTTTATTTCTGTTTATTAACGAAATATAATGGAAACTTTTTTTGTGTCTTCATTGAAAAGTATTGTTTTGGGGATATGCTAATCCGGTTTTTATTATTATTTTTGTCTTGAAATTTTATGTGTCATGATTTTAGAAAGATTATACATCCTCAATTATAAAAATATAGAAGAAGCTGATTTGTCCTTTTCTCCCAATGTAAATTGTTTTATCGGACAAAATGGGATGGGAAAAACAAATGTAATGGATGCTATATATTATCTTTCTTTTTGCAAAAGTTCTAATAATCCTATTGATTCACAGATTATTCGCCATGATGAAGACTTTTCGGTCATACAGGGCTTTTATATGGCAGAAGATGACAGTTCTGAAGAAATCTATTGCGGATTGAAACATCGGCAAAAAAAACGTTTTCGACGAAATAAAAAGGAATATGCTCGTCTGGCGGATCATATCGGCTTTATACCGCTTGTAATGGTGGCCCCTTCGGATTCGGAACTTATAAACGGGGGGAGTGAAGAACGTCGCCGATTCATGGATACAGTAATTTCACAATATGACCGTTCATATTTGGATGCTCTGATTAAGTATAATAAAGCTTTGGCACAGAGAAATGCCTTGCTTAAGGTTGATGACCCTGTTGATGAGGAACTTTATTTGGTATGGGAAGAAATGATGGCTGAAACAGGACAATTGATTTATGATAAGAGACAGGCTTTTATTCAAGAATTTGTACCTATTTTCCAGTCTTATTATTCATATATTTCTCAAGATAGGGAGGCCGTTGATCTTTTTTATGAATCTCATGTAGCTCAAGGAAATTTATTGGAGCTATTAAAAAAAAGTCGTGAGAAAGATCGAATTATGGGCTTTTCATTGAAAGGAATTCATAGGGATGACTTAATTATGAAAATTTGTTCATATCCTATTAAAAAAGAAGCTTCGCAAGGACAAAATAAAACTTATTTGATAGCTTTGAAACTTTCTCAATTTGATTTTCTTAAGAGAACAGGAAGCCAGACTACCCCATTACTTCTTTTAGATGACATATTTGATAAACTGGATACTTCCCGTGTGGAAAGGATTGTCGAATTGGTGGCGGGTGATAAATTTGGACAGATATTTATAACTGATACTAATCGTGATCATCTGGATAAGATATTGAAACAATTGCATAAGAATTATAAAATTTTTCATGTAGAAAATGGTTGTTTGACAGAAATGGTAGCTTATGGAGATACATCATTGAAAGAGGAGGGGTGCTCATGAAGAAAAATGAAGCAATGAACGTAGGCGATATTATTCGTAAATATCTTCGTGAGGAAGGATTGGAGACTCCGTTAAATGAATACAGGTTGATACAATTGTGGCCTACGATTGTAGGATCTGGAATGAGTGCATATACATCAAATTTATTTATCAAGAATCAAGCTTTGTTTGTTCACGTAAGTTCGCCTGTTGTACGTCAGGAATTAATGATGAGGCGTGAATATTTAGTTAAAGTATTAAATGAACAGGTAGGTGCACAAGTTATAATTAATATTATTTTCCGTTAAATATAAAACCTTCTTCTGTCAATACAGCGTCCATGGGTTGGTCAAAATCTTCATGCGGAAGTTCGTTATACAATTGTATTTGAAAACAGATTCCTATATTTTGTGAATTAAGTCTGGAAAGTAATCTGTCGTAGTATCCTTTTCCTCTGCCTAGTCTGTTACCTTTTTTATCGAATGCTATACCGGGCACAATCGTCAAATCTATCGCTTTTTCATTTGTAAAAAGAGGAGAACTGGATTCCATAATATGAAAAGCACCTTCTTTAAGTTTTTCTTTTTTTATGTAGGAATGAAGTTCTAATTCATGGTCTTTGACGGTAGGCAGTATAATCTTTTTATACTTTGCCCATTTTTCAATGAAATCATGCGTATAAACTTCATCGGGAAGAGAGTAATAGAGAAGCACAACATCAGCATCTATAAATGCTTTATATTTTTCCAGAAAGCTAAATAACTGAAAGGATTTTTCTCTTTTTTCTTCAGATAAAAGAGTCTTTTTCCTTTCAGCTATTAAATTACGTATCTGTTGTTTGTTTTTCACCTTTTATGAATTAGCAGAAACCTCGTTGATTCACATACACAGCAGCATCCTTTTTCGAATGAACGCTTTTCTGTAGTAAGGCCGTTTTGCGCTTTTCTCGAATAGGAATAGATTTTACATCTCTTTTGGGAAATGCATTCCCTTTTTCTATTACATCAATAGCTTTTAACGTAACAGGATCACTTTCATTGAGATATTGAATATAATGTTCCATGCCCAACATATTATAAATAATATTACCGTATATTGTCTTCTCGAATAATTTAGCTGATTTATGGAGCATTAATCCACGACGTTTCAATCCCCGCTTTTCAGCGAAAGTTGCAAATTTTTCGAGCAATCCCTGATGTTGTATATATTTTAAGAGACTTTCATTCGTGATAAATGGTCTTAACTTATCTCTATTATTATCTGTATATTGGAAACAATACTGGATAATTAAACCTTGATTGGCTGCTCGTGAAAAATAAGAAGTAAAACCTAAAGTGTCTTGAGGAACAAAAACGTCAGGCATGATACCTCCACCCCCATACACAATACGTCCGATGCGAGTCTTATATTTATTAGTCTCATCCATCTTAATACTGTCTTTTGAAAAGAATTCTCCATGTTCATAACGATTTAATATATCCATTTCATAATCTTCATCATGACCTTTGACGTAAGGTTTCTGTATACATCTTCCGGCTGGGGTATAATAACGAGCTATTGTCAAGCGGATTGCAGAACCGTCTCTAAATTCCATCGGTTGCTGCACAAGTCCTTTACCAAATGAGCGGCGGCCGATGATCAGGCCACGGTCATTATCTTGAATGGCACCTGCAAAAATCTCGCTGGCTGATGCAGATCCTTCATTTACTAAAACTACTAATGGAATTTGCTGGCTGGTTCCTCTACCGTCCGAACGATATTCTTGACGTGGCGATTTGCGTCCTTGTGTATAAACGATCAGTCTGTTCTTGGGTAAAAATTCATTTACCATTTGAATGGCTACACCCATATAACCTCCCGTATTGTCTCGTAAGTCAATGACTAATCCTTTAAAATCCTTTTGGTGTAGTTCGGCCAAGGCTATGAGTAGTTCCGGGTAAGTAGTTTCCCCGAACTTATTAATCTTAATATAACCGATTTTATCATTAAGCATATAGGCTGCATCAACACTTTTTACAGGTATATCTCCTCTGATTACCGTGAAATAAAGAATTTTCTTTTCTCCATGACGGAATATTCCAATTTTAACTTTACTTCCTTTTGGTCCTTTCAATTTGTGCAATACATAATCAGTAACGATTTTTTTACCTGTGAAGGCGGTATCGTTTACCGATATAATACGGTCGCCCGGCATAATACCGACTTTTGCTGAAGGTCCTCCTTGGATAACATCATTGATATGAATGGTATCATTTTGTATTGTAAATTGTACCCCAATGCCACTGAAACTACCTTTTAGGTCGGCGTTGCTTGCTTCCAAATCTTTTGCAGGAATATAAGTGGAATGAGGATCTAATTCCGACAAAATGAGAGGCATGGCTTGTTCTACCAAATCTGTCATATTTACCGTATCAACATATTGATCATCAATGATGTGAAGCAAATCATTAAGCTTGTTTGATGATGTATTAATGATATTAAGTCTGTTCCCGGAAAAATGATTTGCATAAAAAGTACCGATTAAAATGCCGAAGACAATACTTACGGCTATAATAATAGGAATAAAGCGTGATGAACGATTTGTACTCATATCTAATAATTGTTTTATTCATTCGGATCGACAAAAACGACTTCTATATTTGCTCTTTTTAATAGATTCAGTCCATCTTGTAGACGATATTTTTCTCCATAGACAACTCTTCTGATACCTGCTTGTATGATGAGTTTGGCACATTCGATACAAGG
>CAZKSK010000166.1:0-5550 GCA_964555225.1 uncultured Bacteroides sp. | reverse complement strand
AAACATCATTTTTCCCGAGTCTTGGGAAGGTAATAATAATGATTTTTCGTTTCTGGTAGATGATAATAATTATATTTGGATTATTTTCAGTAAAACCGGCCCACAAGGACAATTTGTATGGAAAGGGCAAATACGTAGATTGGCGTCCGATTGGATATATAAATAAAGGACATGACAAATAATTATAAAGAGCTTGTAGACAAAGACCAATACCCCGACATGTAGCAATTATTATGGATGGGAATGGAAGATGGGCTAAATTGAAAGGTCATCCTCGTTATTATGGACATCAAGCGGGTGTTGATACTGTACGTAAAATTATAGAAACAGCAGTTCGAATGGGCATTAAATACCTGACTCTTTATACTTTTTCGACTGAAAATTGGAATAGGCCCGACGAAGAAGTAAATGCGCTCATGGAACTTTTATTCAAATCTATTGAAGATGATATATTCAAAAAGAACGAAGTAGGTTTTCGTGTAATCGGTGATATGGAGCGATTGCCTGAAAAAGTACAAGAAAAACTAAAAAAGTGCATGGACAATACTAAGAATTACAAACGGATGTGTCTTGTTCTTGCTCTCAGTTATTCATCCAAATGGGAAATCACTAATGCTGTAAAACGTATAATGAACGAATATAATCAAGGGATTTTGACTAAAGAAGACATCTCCGAAGATTTGATGAACAGATACATGGCAACAAATTTCATGCCCGATCCGGATTTATTGATTCGTACAGGCGGAGAAATTAGACTAAGTAACTTTCTATTATGGCAATGTGCTTACTCTGAATTATATTTCTGCAATACATATTGGCCCGATTTTAATGAAAAAGAATTTTACAAAGCGATATATAGTTTCCAACAACGACAACGCCGCTATGGAAAAACGAGTGAACAAATTGAAAACGAATAATGAACAAAATAAGAGAAATGAATCATCTTTTAAATTGTAGTTCTCTGATAAAGATTAGACTGATAACGTTTATCACCTGCCTTTGTTGTTTAAACAGCATATATGCACAGGATACTGATAATACAAAAAAAGTGAAACCAGTTATCATTTATTCCAATACTCCAAGAAAAATGGAAATTGGAGGTATAAGAGTTTCAGGAGTAAAGAATTATGAAGACTACGTATTAATTGGCCTGTCGGGATTAGCCATTGGTCAAACGATTTCAGTACCAGGTGACGAGATTACTACGGCTGTCAAACGTTATTGGAAACATGGTTTATTCTCTCAAGTCTCTATTGAGGCCGACAGCATTGTGGGTGACAAGATTTATTTGAATATCATCCTAAACCAACGCCCACGAGTGTCGGATGTAAATTATAATGGAGTAAAAAAATCTGAAAGAGAAGATCTACAAGCCAAATTGGGCCTTATCAAAGGTAGTCAAATTACTCCTAATATGGTTGATAGAACAAAAATCCTCGTTAAAAAATACTTTGATGGAAAAGGTTTTAAAAACGCAGAAGTTCAAGTAGTTCAACGAGATGATCCTAAAAATAAAGATCAAGTTATTGTGGACATAAATATTGATAAAAAAGAAAAGATTAAAGTCCACCGAATATATCTCGTCGGGAATAAGGCTCTTTCTGATAAAAAAATCAAAGGTGCCATGAAGAAAACCCATGAGAAAGGAAAATTGGTCAACTTCTTTAAATCGAAAAAATTCATTGAAGAAAAATATGAAGAAGACAAGGATAATATTATTCAAAAATACAATGAATATGGTTATCGCGATGCACAAATACTTGATGATAGTGTAAAAAACTATGATGGAAAATCTGTTGATATCTTCCTAAAGATTGAAGAAGGACAAAAATATTACCTACGTAATGTTTCATGGGTCGGAAATACGGTTTACAGCACTGACATGTTAAATGCTCTTCTCCGTATGAAAAAAGGTGATGTATATAATCAGAAACTTCTTTCCCAACGTACAACCGAAGATGATGACGCTATCGGGAATTATTATTATAACAATGGATATCTATTTTATAACTTGGATCCTGTTGAAATAAATGTTGTTGGAGATTCTATCGATTTGGAAATGAGGATTACTGAAGGGCCGCAAGCGACTCTAAATCATGTACGTATTATGGGTAATGATCGTCTTTATGAAAATATTGTTCGTCGCGAACTTATGACAAAACCGGGTGATCTCTTCAGTAAAGAATCACTTATGCGTTCAGCACGTGATATTGCTCAAATGGGACATTTCAATCCTGAAACAATTAATCCAGATGTTAAACCCGATCCGACTAACGGTACCGCCGATATTAATTATCAGTTGGAATCAAAAGCGAATGATCAAATTGAATTTTCAGCAGGTTGGGGACAAACCGGTGTTATAGGAAAACTAAGTTTAAAATTTACCAATTTCTCTATGGCCAATCTTTTCTCCAAAAATAAAAATAAAAGAGGCATACTTCCGCAAGGAGATGGACAAACACTTACAATCAGTGGACAAACCAACGGTAGTTATTATCAGGCCTACAGTTTATCATTCTTCGACCCCTGGTTCGGAGGCAAACGTCCGAATTCGTTCTCTGTAACCGGCTTCTACTCAAAATATACCGATATCAGCAGCAGTTATTACAATAGCTCTTATTATAATAATTATTACAGTTATTTGTATGGTTACGGAAGCTATAATAACAGTTATAATAGTTATGAAAACTATTATGATTCAAGTAAAAGTATGCAACTCTATGGATTGTCTATCGGTTTTGGAAAACGTTTAAGATGGCCAGATGACTATTTTTCCATTTCTGCAACACTTGCCTATCAGCGATATGTAATGAAAAACTGGCAATATTTTCCTGTAACAAACGGAGCCTGCAACAATATCAATCTGGAATTGGCACTTTCAAGAAGTTCGTCTGATAGCCCTATCTATCCAAGAAGAGGCTCCGAATTCACATTCACCGTAACCTTAACTCCGCCCTACTCACTGTTTGACGGAAAGGATTATAAAAACATGGCTAGCGATGCAACGAAATCTACTTATCAAGATGAATATAATAAAAAATTCAAATGGGTAGAATACAATAAATGGAAATTCAAAAGCAAAACATTTACGGCTCTGACTAGTGGTAAAAAATGTCCTGTACTCATGTCAAGAGTTGAGTTTGGTCTATTAGGTCACTATAATAAATACAAAAAATCACCATTCGAAACATTTTATGTTGGAGGTGATGGTATGACGGGATATTCCAGCGGTTATGCCCAAGACGTAGTGGCATTGCGTGGATATGAAAACGGTTCACTGACGCCAAGTATCAGCTATTATGGATATGCATATTCACGTTTGGGACTGGAATTAAGATATCCGTTAATGCTAGAATCTTCTACAAGTATATATGTTCTGTCGTTTGTTGAAGGTGGTAACGCATGGACTGATGTTAAGAAATTTAATATCTTTGATATGAAACGTTCAGCAGGTGTCGGAGTTCGTATTTTCCTTCCGATGATTGGTATGATGGGTATTGACTGGGCCTATGGTTTCGATAAAATATATGGTTCCTCCCAATATGGGGGTAGTCAGTTCCACTTTATCTTAGGACAAGAATTTTAAATTTGACAATATGAAAAAATCAATTGTTTTATCTCTGCTTTTTATGGCTATGACAACTTGCTCATTTGCCCAAAGATTTGCCTTGATTGATATGGAATATATTTTAAAAAATATACCATCCTATACTCAAGGAATGCAACAATTGGAACAAACATCCAAAACTTATCAGACAGAAGTCGAGACAGCTACCAATAAAGCAAAAGACCTCTATAACCAGTATCAAAAACAAGCTAAAAGTCTTTCCGAAACTATTAAAACCCAAAAAGAAAATGCAATTGTAGCTCAAGAAAAAAATGCAGCTGAATTACGTAAAAATTATTTTGGTCCGGAAGGGGATCTTGCTAAAAAAAGAGAAGCTTTATTGAATCCCATACAAGATAAAATATATGAAGCTGTAAAAAAAATAGCAAGTACGAAAGGTTATAGTATTGTCTTGGACCGTGCTTCAGATACTTCAATTATTTTCGCATCTCCAAGTATTGACATTAGTGACGAAGTTCTTGCAATGTTAGGTTATTCAAAATAATTTTATAAATTTGCATCCGCATTACTTGAAATAAATAACAATTTAAAAATAAAGATTATGCTTAAAAAAATCATCGTTCTAGCATTAGCGATTCTACCTTTGAGTGCATTCGCCCAAAAATTTGGTCATATCAATTCTCAACTCATCGTGCAGGCTATGCCTGAATATACTAAAGCACAAACTGACATGCAGGCTTTGGAAAAAACATATTCGGATGAACTGAAAAAGATTCAAGATGAATACCAAAAAAAACTGGATGAATATCAAAAAGAAGAAAAAACTCTTCCCGATAACATTAAACAAAGAAGAGAACAAGAATTGAGTGATATTCAAACTCGTATGCAACAATATTATCAAACCAGCCAGCAAGATATTCAAAAAGCATCTCAGGAAAAAATGGGTGCGATCACTGACAAAATCAGTAAGGCTATCAAAGAAATCGGAGCTGCAGGCGGTTATGTCTATATCATGGATACAGCAAGTGGTATTCCATATATCAGCGAAACTCTCAGTACAGATATTACAAGTGCTGTTAAAGCTAAATTAGGCTTAAAATAACTCACTTAAATCCCATATATAAAATAGGGTGATAGTAATATCATCCTATTTTTCTAATTCTAAATTAATACTGATATGCTTAGAAAAATATTTTTTTCAGTCTTATTGCTCTTCCCACTAACGATGTTCTCTCAAGCTCAATTTGGATATCTTAGTTATTCGGGAATCTACAAAGCAATGCCTGAGTATGCTACTGCACAAAGCAGTATAAAAGAATTGGAAGAAAAATATAATCTGGAAATCAAACATTCAGAAGATGAATTCAACCGCAAATATGCAGAATTCTATCAAGGACAAAAGGACTTTCCTCAATATATTTTAGAAAAGAGGCAAAAGGAACTTCAGGAGTTAATGGAAAAAAGTCTTGATTTCAAAGAAAAAGCAAAACAACTTCTGAAAGAATCAGAAGAAAAATTAAAAACTCCCATAGAAGAAAGGCTCAATCAGGCTATAAAATCAATAGGTGAAGAATTTGGGTATAGTTATATTCTAAATACTGATAATAATACTTATCCCTTCATCAATAATAATTCAGGTGTAGATATTACGGAAACTGTCATGAACCGTCTAGGCATTAAACATGAATGACATTGTATTTTCCCAAGACCCCGGTCCAATAGGCATATTTGATTCCGGATATGGAGGTCTTACTATTCTTGAAAAAATACGTCTTGAATTACCTCAATATGATTATATTTATCTAGGAGATAATGCACGTGCTCCATACGGAACACGTTCTTTCGAGATTGTCTATGAATTTACTTTACAAGCTGTAACAAAACTTTTCCAACTTGGGTGCCACCTGGTTATTTTAGGATGCAATACAGCATCTGCTAAAGCTTTAAGAAGTATACAACAAAAGAATCTACCTGAGATGGAC
>CAZKSK010000165.1:0-5565 GCA_964555225.1 uncultured Bacteroides sp. | reverse complement strand
TTTTACTCAATGTTATTCCGGTACAACGGTCAGTGCACCCTCAAGGTCTTGCCTTGTCACCGGTTTACATAGTGGTCATACTCCTATCCGCGGAAACAGAGGAGTAAAACCCGAAGGACAATTCCCATTACCCGAAGGTACTTACACCATATTTAATCTTTTCAAACAAAACGGATACGCCACAGGAGCCTTTGGCAAATGGGGATTAGGAGCTATCGGCTCTACAGGAGAACCGAACAAAATGGGTATAGATCATTTTTTTGGATATAATTGCCAAACTCTAGCCCATAATTATTATCCGGATCACTTATGGGATAACGACAAAAGAGTAGAACTAAAAGAAAATCTCAATGGAGGTTATGGCCAATATTCAGCAGACCTTATACACAATAAGGCTATGGAATTTATAGATGAAAACAAAGAGAAACCGTTCTTTCTATTTTATCCCACAACGATTCCTCATGCCGAACTGATTGTTCCGGAAGATAGTATCATCAAGAAATTCCGTGGCAAATATCCGGAAACGCCTTATCATGGAAACGACAGTAATGAACGAAAAGGAGGATATTGCTCACAGGTCTATCCACATGCCACTTTTGCGGCAATGGTTTACAGACTGGATGTCCGCGTAGGACAGATTATCCAAAAGTTGAAAGACTTAGGTCTTTATGATAACACGATTATTATCTTTACAAGTGATAACGGTCCGCATATGGAAGGTGGAGGTGATCCCGAATTCTTCAATGGTAATGGGATATATAGAGGTTTTAAACGGGATGTTTACGAGGGAGGCATTCGAGTTCCGATGATAGTAAGTTGGCCGGGACATATCAAAGCCGGAACTGAAACAAACTTCATGTGTTCTTTTTGGGATATGTTACCTACATTCAACGAAATTCTAAACGGAAAACCTGTAGAAAAAACAGACGGTATAAGTTTATTGCCTTTACTTGAAAACAAGAAGGGACAAAAATTACACGATTATCTATATTTTGAATTCCATGAAATGAACGGCCGCCAAGCTGTCCATAAAGGTGACTGGAAACTGGTTCACCTCAACGTAAGCATACCGGCCCAAGAAAAATATGAACTTTACAATCTGGCAGCCGACCCGCAGGAAAAGCATAATATTATCCTACAGTATCCCGATATTGAGAAAGAACTGAAAGCTATTATGGTAAAAGCTCACGTAAAAGACTCGAACTGGCCTTTATTTTGAATTTGAAAAATAATTAATATAAATATTATACATATGAAGAAACTGACATTAATTATTAGCCTCTGTCTGTTTACCCTGTTGGGATGGGCTCAGAAAAATGAACTTGAAATGGTAGACATTTTTAATGGTAAATATGCCTATGAACGCATTTCGGGCGTGAATCCATTAAATGATGGAGAAAATTATTCACAAATCAGTAACGACAAAAAACGTATCATTAAAAAATCTTTCAAAACCGGTGCAGAAACCGGTGTTTTATTCGATGCATCGACCGCCCGAAATAAAAAAATAGAAAGTATCGACGGTTATATCATGTCGCCCGATGAAAGTCGTATCTTAATACAAACCGATACGAAACCGATCTACAGACGTTCATTCACCGCACAGTATTACATCTACACGGTGAAAAACAATACGTTGGAACCTCTTTCAAATAATGGAGCACAACAGGTCCCTAAATTTTCACCCGATGGTAATTGCATAGCTTTCGTACGCGACAATAATATTTTTCTGGTAAAACTTCTCTTTAACAACAGCGAAAGTCAAATTACTACGGACGGAAAGAAAAATGCGATTCTGAATGGCATTCCGGATTGGGTAAATGAAGAAGAATTCGGGTATAATTGCGCATATGATTTCAGTTCTGACAGTCAGATGATCGCTTTCATACGTTTTGACGAAACACAAGTCCCCACATTTTCATTCCCGCTTTATAAAGGAATGGAACCTGAACTCAAAGCTTTTTCCGATTATCCGGGCAACTATGAATATAAATACCCTATTGCCGGGATGACTAATTCAACCCCCACAGTCCAAACTTTCGATATTAAGAGTCATGTAATCCGTAAAATGGATCTACCGATAGATGCCGACGGATATATCGCAGGTATTCAATTCACTCAAGAACCAAACGCGCTGGCTATTTTGACATTGAATCGCCATCAGGATCGTTTCTCTTTATATATGGGTAATCCACGTTCACGTATCTGCAAAATGATCTACCGCGATGAAGATTCCAAGTATATCAATGAAGCAGCTTATCGTCAAATCAAATTTTATAAAGATAATTTTGCTGTTCTTAGCGAACGGGACGGGTATCAACATCTATACTGGTACACTATCGGAGGAAGAGAAATCAAAAAAGTTACTACAGGAGATGCCATTGTCAACAGTTTCTACGGTTATGACGAAGCGACCAAATCTTTCTACTATTCCGCAACCGACGGAGGTCCGCTTCGGACGGCTATATTCAAGACAGATTTAAAAGGTAAAACAGTCTGCCTGAGTTCTCAAAAGGGTACGAACAGCGCCATTTTCAGTAAAGACTTTAAATATTTTATCAACACCTATTCAAATATCAAGACCCCTCCTGTCGTCACTTCCGTAAATAATATCGGAAAAACATTAAAAGTCTTAGTATCCAATAATGAACTGAAAAACAAACTGAATGAAATCGTCATGCCACAAAAGGAATTATTCAGTTTCACTACACAGGAAGGAATCACATTGAATGGTTGGATGATGAAACCGGCAAATTTCGACCCTAATCATAAATATAAGGTATTAATGTATCAATACGGAGGCCCCGGATCTCAAGAAGTAACCGACAGTTGGTTTATCGGCATTAACCGGAACGGTGGAATGTGGGAAAGTTTTCTTTGTTCTCAAGGATATATTGTGGTTTGTGTAGATGGACGCGGGACCGGTAATCGCGGAGCAGCATTTGAGAAAGACATTTATCTGAATTTGGGAGTAAAAGAAGCTAAAGACCAAGTAGAAACAGCCATCTGGTTAGGAAAACAACCTTATATCGACAAAGATAAAATAGCTATCTGGGGTTGGAGTTTCGGTGGATTCAATACCCTCATGTCGATGAGTGAAGGACGAGCTGTATTCAAAGCCGGCGTTGCCGTAGCTCCTCCTACATGCTGGAAGTATTATGATAGCATCTATACCGAACGTTATATGAGAACACCCAAAGAAAATGCATTGGGGTATAATGAATGCCCTATCAGCCGGGCTTCAAAGCTCAGTGGCAAATTACTTTTGGTTCATGGATTGGCGGATGATAATGTTCATTTCCGCAACACCGCCGAATACAGTGAAGCATTGGTACAGGCAGGCAAACAGTTCCAAATGCAAGTATATACCAACCGTAATCATAGCATTCGCGGAGGAAACACAACATTGCACTTGTTTACCCGCATTACCGATTTCTTAAATGACGAATTGAAATAACTCTATTTATAGAGCAAGAAGATACAAGGTTTTTTATCCAAATCGGGAATATGCCCTTTCCAGTCTTTCAAGGATTTGGTCTTGATATATTCCCCTTCACATGTGATATTAGCCGCTATACATAACTTGGTGGAGGATTTACAAACCCGTAAAATATCTTCCACCATTTTTTTGTTTCTATATGGAGTTTCTATAAACAATTGAGTCTGATCTTCACTATAAACACGTTGCTCCAATTGCTTCAATTTCTTTATACGTTCCTCCGTATCGATAGGCAGATATCCGTTGAAAGCAAAACTTTGTCCATTAAAGCCCGATCCCATAACAGATAAGATAATAGAAGAAGGACCGACTAAAGGAATAATTTTCAGATTTTTACGCTGCGCTATAGCAACAATATCAGCTCCCGGATCAGCAACGGCTGGACAGCCCGCTTCAGAAATGACACCCATGGAATATCCTTCTAAAAGAGGATTTAAATAATCCGAGATATCTTCACGTGAAACATGCTTATTCAATGGAAAGAATGTAGAACCGTCTATATCAAAAGACGGATCAAGTTTACGAAGAAAACGACGGGCCGTTCTTACTTCTTCTACGATAAAAAATCTAAGTTGTAAAATAATTTCCTTATTATATGAAGGAAGTACCGATTCGACAGAAGTGTCTCCTAAAGTTACCGGTAACAAATATAACGCAGTCTCCATTATAACCATTGATTATTTGAGTGCATCCAACAATATTTTCTTATATTGATTATCCTGAAGCAAAGCCAGCATAGTAACTTGTGAATTCTTCTGCATATATTCGTCCACCAAATGTGTTCCAAGCCAAACACCCAATAAACCGGGAGAGGTTTCTCCATAATAACGATTAAAAGAAGCCGGGCGTAAATAAACATTAAAAAGTTCGCGATCCCGGGATTCCAGCTGCTTGGTTCTTAACATAAACTTCCAGACACGACTCCGATTTTCCTGAGCCCACTGGGTTTCGAATTTGGAATAACCGATTTCTTCATCAAGAGGCATACCCAGAATCTTGGCTATTACCCAATGAATTTTCCCTTTATAAATGATTTGTTCCATTAATGTCCGGTCCCCTCCCCAATCAAAAGGATATTCCCTCATCAAATAAAACAGGAAACAATCCGGAACAATGCGGGAACGCGTCATATAACGTCTTTGATAATCAAAAAATATATCTTTGTACATCGGATAATCGGCACCCAGATATTTATCAATACTAAAACCTAAAATACTGTCACCCACAACAACAGATTGATTCAATGCCGAAAGCTGTGAGTAAACAACCGGAACAGGCAAAGACGGGATCTCTTTTTTGAGAGCCTTAAACCCCTTTGTCAGATTCCGTTCTACATCCCCCATATCTTTATACTTCAGAAGTGCCGTTTTATCAAGCTTCATGAGAGTCGTATCGGAAAAATAAGTACGTAATTTCGTATTAATATCCGGATCGTCAACCTTACCGAGTTCCAAAACATCTTCTAAAAGGAACTTCGTTTGCAAAGAAAAATCCGTATTCATTTTCTGCAAAGATGAAAAACTATTGGCAGAAACATAATCCATTAACAATTTGTCATATCTGAGCACGGTAATATTTACTTCATCCTGCTTTGTGCTCTTCGGCTTTAATTGCCACTTGCAAGAAGAAACGAATATGCAAATTACCGTCAATAATAAAAAATTGATCTTTTTACCCATTAATGCATCAAATGTTAAATAATATTGCAAATATACATACAAATATTTGAATTTGTGTAAAAAATAAGAGAAAACAACAAAAAATACACTTAAAGTGACAAAAACTACACACAACCTATTCTTTTATCTCTTATCTTTGCAAAGTAATTAAGAGTTTTTTTTCATAATATTTATTTAAGGTTAGAATTAGGTTAACATTATTATTCACTTGCAAATTGCTCGGGAGAGCCGCTTGCAAGTAGAATAATAAACTCTTAAACAAAATCAAAAAATTTATAAATCACTATAACGCATATATTATATGAAAACGCTTTTCAGAAATTTGCTGGTATTTTTATGGACTTTTGTATCTATTACAGTTGTGGGTGCCCAGCCCGATCATCAAAC
>CAZKSK010000164.1:0-5629 GCA_964555225.1 uncultured Bacteroides sp. | reverse complement strand
CAAATGACTCATGCTGAAGATACCAAGGACGGACTTTCCCGAATCTATAACAGTCTGTATGCGGATGATAACAATCTTCTATCCATACTTAAGAGCAATCAACGCATTGTAGACCTCATTTGCGAACATTTTCCGAAAGCAAAAGAATGGGGAAAAAGAATGGAAAGCTGCTATCTGGAGCTCAAGGATCTTTCAGATGAAATAGATAAAGAAGCAAATGAAATCAGTTTTAATCCGAGACGTTTGCAAATACTTAATGAAGAATTAGATGAACTCTATTCACTGGAACATCGTTATAAAGTAAATTCCGTTCAGGAAATTCTTGACTTGGCAGATTCTTTTCAGAAAAAATTAGATGACGAAGACAATAATAAAATATTTATAGAGGAACTTTCAGCTAAAGAAAAGGATTTATTCGACAAAGCTTTGCAAAAAGCTAAAATGCTTACCCAAACACGTCAAAAGACAGCTGATATCATTGAAAAAGAGATGATAGAAAGTCTGAAACTGCTTGGAATGCCCAACATTCGTTTCAAAGTAAAAATCACATCTGTGGATAAACTCACACCTATGGGCAAAGATGCTGTCACATTTCTTTTCACGGCTAATAAGAATGCCAATTTGGAAAATGTTGCAGATATTGCATCCGGAGGTGAAATAGCACGTGTCATGCTTTCTCTGAAAGCGTTAATCGCAAGTACCGTACAAATGCCGACCATTATTTTCGATGAAATCGATACAGGAGTATCCGGCGATATTGCCGAGCGAATGGCTAGAATCATGGAAAAAATGGGACAAAACGGACGCCAAATTATCAGCATTACCCATTTGCCTCAAATTGCAGCCCTCGGTGCAGTTCAATATAAAGTTTACAAAAAGGACAACGAAGTAGAAACTACAAGTCACATTTGCAGGCTGACAGATGAGGAACGAATTGATGAAATTGCCCATATGCTTAGTGGCAGTACACTCACCGACGCAGCCATAGAAAATGCAAAGGAATTATTGAAACAAACCTCCAAAAAGAATGAACATGGAAGAAAAAAATGAGATGATTTTCGGTGTAAGAGCGGTAATAGAAGCTGTAGAAGCCGGAAAAGAAATAGATAAAATACTTGTAAAAAAAGATATACAAAGCGACCTGTCACGTGAATTGTTCAGTGCCCTGAAAGGTAGGAACATTCCGGTGCAAAGAGTTCCTGTGGAACGAATTAACCGCATCACCCGTAAAAATCATCAAGGAGTAGTAGCTTTTGTATCGGCTATAACTTATCAAAAAATAGAAAACATTGTTCCCGGACTGTTCGAAGAAGGTAAATGCCCTTTATTTGTCATGCTTGACGGTCTCACAGATGTTCGCAATTTCGGAGCCATAGCGCGTACTTGTGACTGTGCAGGAGTTGATGCCATAGTAATTCCATCCAAAAACAGCGTCAGTGTAAACGCAGATGCAGTAAAGACTTCTGCAGGAGCATTACTTACCCTGCCGGTATGTAAAGAACAAAATCTCATAGATGCTATCAAATTTTTAAAGGAAAGCGGATTTAAAATTGTCGCGGCTACAGAAAAAGGTGATTATGACTATAGTAAAGCGGAATTTAAGGACCCTGTTTGTATCATCATGGGTGCTGAAGATACCGGTATTCCTTACGAACATTTAGCTCTCTGTGATGAATGGGTAAAAATCCCCATGTTCGGCCATATCGAATCGCTCAATGTTTCCGTTGCCGCAGGCATCTTGATTTTTGAAGCTCGCAAGCAACGTGGTTTTTAATAAAAAAATAAAATTAGCTTATATATAACATGAAAAAATTAGTATTTATAATCTGTTGTTTGGTATCTCAAATAGCTTTTTGCCAAACTCCCGGATGGGCCAACAAGGCAAGAAAAGGTATTTTTTCTATCATCACATACGATAAAGCCAATAAAATTCTGAATACAGGAAATGGTTTCTTCATATCAAACCAAGGTGTAGCCTTATCGGATTTTTCTACATTTAAAGGAGCCGATCACGCTGTCATTGTAGACTATGAAGGCAAACAAATGCCTATAGAAAGTATCATGGGTATCAATGCTATCTATGACGTAGTAAAATTTCAAGTCAAGATTAGCAGAAAGATACAGGATTTTAATATTTCCAATAAAAAATGCCAAGTAGGAGAAACCGTTTATCTACTTCCCTATTCGACCCAAAAAGATGATATATGTCGTTCGGAATCTATAGAAAAAATAGACAGTATCGAAAATAATAACCAATATTTCGTTCTTAATTTACGTACTACAGATAAAACCGTCAGCTGTCCAATCATGAATACAGATGGTGAAGTTGTAGGAATCATTCAAAAAGGAACTGCTTCCGATAATGGAAAAAGCTATGCAGTAGGAGCTTCGTTGGGAAAAAATCTGGAGATACCTCCTATCGGTACCAATGATTATCCATATACCGATACAAAGATAAAAAAAGCATTACCACCTGACGAAGACAAAGCTCTCGCTGCTCTTTTTATGAATGCATCCGGTGACCAGAAAGTATATGAAGGTATGCTGAATGATTTCATCAACCTATATCCAAACAATTCGGAAGGGTACGTGCGTCGTGCACAGTTCAACGCAAACTATCGCGACGAGGACCATTTTGCCCAAATAGAAACCGATTTGGACAAAGCATTAAAACTGGCCGATAAAAAAGATGATGTTTTATTTAATTTCAGTAAAATTATCTATACTAATGACATTCTTGATCCCCCATTCATATATAAGGACTGGACTCTTGATAAAGCCATCGAACTTATCGATAAAGCTAAATCCATCAATGATATGCCGATATATGAACAACAGAAAGGAAATATTTACTATGTAAAAAAGGATTACCAAAAGGCTTACGATTGTTTCTATAATGTAAATAACAGTACGATTGCCTCGGCAGAAAGCTACCTTAGCGCTGCACAATGTAAAGAATTCCTGGGGCAACCGAAAGAAGCTATAGCTCTTGCCGACACAGCCGTAGCCAAAGCGGGTAATCAGATACTCATTTACTTGGATGAGCGCGCTCAGATGAAAACTCGTCTTGGAAAAGCAAGAGACGCCGTTAAAGATTTCAATGAGATTTATGACAAAATGAACGGACAGGTCAATTCCAATTTCTTTTACAATCGTTCACAAGCTGAAATACAAAGTAAAATGTTTCAACAAGGGATAGATGATATTGAAAAGGCCGTACAATTAAGTCCGGATAATGCTCTTTATCTGGCCGAGCAAGCCTCTACTTATATCCGTTTTAATAAAATAGATGAAGCCATAATAGCTGCAAAAAAAGCAATCACCGCTAGTCCTAAATTTGCCGATAGCTATCGCCTGCTCGGTTATTGTCAGGCAGTAAAGGGTATGAAAGATGAAGCTATCAAAAATCTAACAAAAGCAAAAGAGCTAGGAGACGAAAAGGCAGAAGCAGTTATCGAAAAATACTGCAAATAGTTTTGTTGCATTATTTATAAAGTTTCTAAATAACTTGCACACATTCCACTTAATTCATATCTTTGCAATGAACAAAAATTGTAAAGCAAGAGATTATGCGACTATCAGAACTGAATACAGGAGAAAAAGGAGTAATAGTTAAAGTTTTAGGACACGGCGGATTCCGAAAAAGAATCGTAGAGATGGGATTCATCAAAGGAAAAATCGTAGAAGTACTGTTAAATGCTCCCTTACGAGATCCTGTAAAATACCGCATAATGGGTTATGAAATATCGTTAAGGCATGAAGAAGCCGATATGATCGAAATTATCAGCATGGAAGAAGCCAAACGACTGGAAGCTGAAGAACATGGAATTTCTCTCCCCGACGCCCAAGGACTTATAGATGAAAAAGAGACCTTATCCGATGAAGAATTAAAACGCCTTGCTTTGAGCAAAAGACGAACTATCAACGTTGCTTTAGTAGGTAATCCCAACTGTGGAAAAACTTCCTTATTTAATATAGCATCGGGAGCCCACGAACATGTAGGCAATTATAGCGGAGTTACAGTCGATGCCAAAGAAGGACACTTCCAGTTTGAAGGATACGACTTCTGTATAGTTGATTTGCCAGGTACTTATTCACTATCCTCCTACAGCCCGGAAGAATTATATGTCAGAAAACAAATAATTGATAAAACGCCTGATATTGTTGTCAATGTAATTGATGCTTCCAATCTGGAAAGAAACCTTTATCTTACCACCCAGCTTATTGACATGAATTTGCGTATGGTTGTCGCACTGAACATGTATGACGAACTGGAACAAAGTGGTAATAAACTCAATTATCGTCTACTTGGTCAGCTGTTCGGAGTACCTATGGTTCCTACGGTGAGTCGCAACGGTACAGGTATAGACTTACTTTTCCACATTATCATTAACCTCTATGAAGGAGTTGACTTCTTGGACAATAATGGGAATATAAATTCTGAAGTGGCCCAGCAATTACAACATTGGCACAAACAATACCATGATGACGAAGAAGGATCCGAACTGCATGAAGAAGATTTTGCACAAGGTATCCGTCCACATGGAAATGTATTCCGCCATATACATATTAATCACGGACAATATATAGAACAAGGTATAGAGGCTATTAAAACGGAACTTTCAAAAGATGAATACATACGTCATAAATACTCTTTACGATATCTGTCTATCAAACTATTGGAACATGATAAGGAAGTAATAGCTTTTGCCAAATCTCTTCCAAACGGTTCCGCAATTTTATCTATTCGTGACGAACAATCTCAGAAAATTCAGCAAGCACTGAAAGAAGACAGTGAAACTGCCATCATGAACGCAAAGTATGGATTTATTTCCGGTGCTTTACATGAAGCATTCACGGATGTCCATCGCAAAGATACCCGCCAATTTACTAAAGTTGTAGATTCGATAGTTACCAACCGTATTGTAGGTTATCCCATCTTCTTTCTGTTCCTATGGTTCATGTTCGAAATGACCTTTGTACTAGGTCAATATCCCATGGATTGGATAAATGCAGCTGTAGACGGACTTAGTAATCTTGTTAAAAATACTATGGCAGACGGGCCTATCAAAGATCTACTTACTGACGGAATATTGGGCGGTGTAGGCGCAGTAATCGTGTTCTTGCCTCAAATTCTTATCCTTTATTTCTTCATCTCTTTAATGGAAGAATCGGGCTATATGGCAAGAGCCGCTTTCATTATGGATAAAATCATGCACAAAATGGGACTTCATGGAAAATCTTTTATTCCGCTCATCATGGGATTCGGATGTAATGTCCCTGCCGTAATGGCAACCCGTACTATAGAAAGCCGCAAGAGCAGACTCATCACCATGCTCATATTGCCTTTGATGAGTTGCAGTGCCCGACTTCCCATATACATTATCATCACCGGTATTTTCTTCGCACACTATCAAGGACTGGTTATTTTATTGTTATATGCTCTCGGTATTCTGATGTCCGTAATCATGGCCAGATTGTTCAGTATGTTTCTTGTGAAAGGAGACAATACTCCTTTTGTTATGGAATTACCTCCTTACAGAATGCCTACTTCCAAAGCTATATTTCGCCATACATGGGAAAAAGGACGACAATATCTAAAAAAAATGGGAGGAATCATCCTTATGGC
>CAZKSK010000163.1:0-5646 GCA_964555225.1 uncultured Bacteroides sp. | reverse complement strand
GCACAAAATGCTCCTTGAGCGATTCCGCTAGCAGGTTTGATGATGGAAGTATGGCACGGATACATCCCGTATAAACACGACGATAATAATGATCTTTATCGTCAAGATGAATAAATGGATAATCAGCTAATACTCCGTTTTGCAGGCTTCTATAAACTTCATCATCCATCGTATAAGGTATTCCATTTATTCCGATCAATAAAGTGATAAAACCTTTTTCCGCAAGTTCCGTATCAGCAGGGTCCTTTTTCACACCTGCTCCGGGAACTTTCAGCACAGCCGGATGTTTCCCGGGAGATGTAGGAATACAAAGTAAACCATAAATATATGACCCCATTTTATAATGCTGTAAACGAACATGGTACATCTTATATTTAGATGTACTCCTTTCTGGTAAATAAGTTAGCATCGGTTCCATCGGAATCTGAGAAGTTTCCTGAATTGCCTTATCCCAAAATTGTTTGAAGTCTTTCGGTAAAGTGGTGGTAGGCTGTATCTTTTCGGGATTGAAACCAACTGTAGTATGCTCCTCGTATTTCATTCCGTCAATTTCGGCCATTGCCTTGCAGGTAAGAAAGCCAGGCTTCCTCAAAGTACCTGCATCTACAGTTATTACTCCATTCTTAACTGTTTTTGTTTCCGTAAATTCAGGCTTCATTTTTTCTAATCCGACTTGATAGGTAATTGTAGTATTTTTTACTGTAATACCGGCTCGAACCACGCGAATGGTAAAAAATACTTTTTCACCGAGATTATAAGTCCAATTGTCATGATTGGGAACAACTTCCAAATGCAGATAATTTTCATAAGCAAAAAGATTCCCTGTAAAAAAGAGAAGTACAAGAATCGTACAAATTCCTTTTCTGAAAAAAAATTGATTGCTAAAATTCATATTGTATTTTCCATTATTGATTATAAGACAAAGATAAAAATAAATTTACTTCAAAAAGCTTATAATACATAGTTTTTAAATCATATTTACCTGAAAAAAGTTAATTGTAGGTATGAATACTGCTTCCGATTGCAGCAGGCAAATAATTGATTCCCCACCAACATATTTGTAAAAAAACAAATGATAAGAGAAGAAAATACAACGGAACTTGTCTCTTTGACGGATAACCTCTCCGATAATGAATGTAAAACAAATAAGAAAACCATGTTATTGCAGCCCACGTTTCTTTTGGATCCCATGTCCAATAATGTCCCCAGGCCTCTTTGGCCCATAAGGCACCAAAAAGCATTCCTAATGTCATGAAAGCTAAACCCACACTAACCAAATTATCACACATTTCCATTTCCTTTTCTTGTATCTCTTTTTTCTTCATCCATAATAAATAGATAGCAAGGATTGTTACTGCTCCAAGGATTGCATAAGCAAACATATAAACAATCACATGAGGAGGAAACCATGGACTCTGAAGAGCTGGCATCAATGTTTTATTATGAATCTCGGGTTTGAAAAGATTTACACAAATAAAGACAAAAGACAACAAGGTACTAAAGCACAGAATCCATTTATATTTCCACCGGGCATATGTAATGATTCCAACCAATGGAAGAAAAAAAGAATACCACAAACGTGTTTCACCCATCGTTCTCAAAGGAGGTCGTTCAAGAAATATCCACATATCAATAATAAATCCTCCCAAAATCAAAAGGCCGATTAATGTAGATGAATAAATTATCCACTTTTTTCTTCCCTTCCACGCGAAAACGGCTCCAAGAGTAAAAAAAGCTACTGACGATAAAGCAAAATATATAAAAGAATCCCAACTCATATTCTTTCCTCCTTACGTTTTTCAGGAATAACAAACATACAAACGGCTCCAGCCATCATCAGATATATTCCGGCATATACAAAAGGAAGCCAAGGGTCATATACAAATTGGAATATACTACTATCACTCCATCTACCTTTTTCTTCATCATAACCATACTGATATATTTTCCACCCATCAATTTTAAACGGCTTATTCACTTCAATCTCCGCATTCACCTTTTTGCCTGACTGAGTAAAAATTTCAACCTCAGAAGAATAACGTTTGGGTTCCCTCCCGGGCATTACAATACTAGAAATAGAATCCAGTAAAAGGATCTGATAAGGAAAAAGAAAGCTGCCACAACTTACCCAGCCTTCCCTATGGACTTTAGTAACAGAGTTGGTAGCTTTTACATATGCTGCATCAGTAGCACCGGAGAAAGACCATTTTATATAGTTGATAGAATCGGCTAATTGAACTGGAGCAGCAGTCTGTATTACATTGTTTACTTGAATTTTCCATTGAAAAAGAGTTCCTTGAGTTATGGACTTTCCCAAAGAAAGACTTTGTGTTTTCTCACCTAATAATATTTCTCCGGTTTTATTACTAACGATTGTAAGTTTAGGAGGATATTCATCTATTGAAAATTTTTTGAGACAAATTTTTAGAGGCAAATCATGCACAATTCCATCTTTATCCAGACCCCTCCATTCCGATTGACCGACATGAACATTCATCGTTAATTGTTTGACATCGGCGTTCCCCAAAGCAGCACTTACCATTGCAATAAACAAACCAAGATGATTACAAATGAAAGGTAAATGTCTCCATCTAAACGGAAATAAATGAGAAAGTACAACTAAACCGAGGATAGAAGCCAACCAACAATAGACAAGAAGGAAAGGCCAGAATGAAAGCATATGGGAAATTCCCCAAATTCCTTTTTCAGATTGGTCATCAGGAATCTGTTTAGTAAACCCCAGAATCAATGTCAAGAATATCACCCACGCTAATGCAGAAATAGCAGCCGGATATCGACCCATCCAACGAACAAAACGGATTCTCGCCCTAAAAATATAACCTGTTACGAGTAATATTAAAAAAAGACTAACTAAACAAATATTTATCGGATAGGTAATAAAAGTCCACTCAATAGCACCGACAGTCAACTGTAAAAACAGACCTATCAATACTATTCCTGCACCGAATAAAAGGCCGAAAGCTAAATTCCGTGATTTAATTGCTTCTATAAGCACAGCCTAATTTCTTATTTCTCTGCTAAAAAGTACTTAATCAAAAAATAAGCACCGAAAATTTGAATCAGCATTCCCGGGAAGCCTATTCTAAAATCTTGAATAGCAGCAAAAAAATCTCCTATCACAGCCCATTCGACTAGGGTCCCGAATATCTGATAGGATAATACCACCAACAACAGAATAGGAATGGATATTTTATGGAAATAGTGAGCCGCTAAACTTGATGCAAAAACAAGAAATATTGATTTTGTAAGAATTGCCGGTAAAACAGCAGATGCCGGCATTCCAAACAAAAGATGATTTGCCAACGGAGAAAGAACTGCCGTTAGAAGTCCGGCTTTCCATCCATATTTATAAGCTGATATTAGCGTAAAAAAATAAATAGGTAAAAAGATTAATCCCCCCTGAGGAATAAGATGGCATATTTGAGGAAAAATAATATTTCCGACAACAAAAGCTGCCACTACCAAATAAGTTTTTGTTTGTGAATAGCTCAATGTATAGAGCTTTAAATCGACGGTTTGCATATTATATAGTTTTAATATTCTCTTTATTGCAAAAATAAATACAAAAAACAACAATCCATAAAATAAATCATTGAATTTTATATATTTATTACAGAGAGATTAAACAAACTGCTCAAAAGAAAGCTATTTGTGCATTTTTAAGCAAAGATATTTTGATAATATCCAAGGTTTGAGTAATTTTGCAGCCTGATTTTTTTAGAACTGACAAAAAGGAAAATATTTTAAATAAAATAACATGAGTTTAAAAATCGTAGTATTAGCGAAGCAAGTACCAGATACACGCAATGTAGGAAAAGACGCAATGACGCCAGAAGGCACTGTAAATCGTGCAGCTCTGCCAGCGATCTTCAATCCGGAAGACTTGAATGCCTTGGAACAGGCCCTTCGCCTGAAAGACCAGTTTTCTGGTTCGACTGTTCAAATATTGACAATGGGTCCAGGACGGGCCGCAGCTATTATTCGTGAAGGACTCTTCCGTGGGGCTGATGGAGGGTATCTTTTGACGGACAGAGCTTTTGCCGGAGCTGATACTTTGGCCACCTCTTACGCATTGGCCACGGCTATCCGCAAAATTGGAGATTTCGATATTATTATTGGAGGGCGCCAGGCTATTGACGGAGATACTGCACAAGTAGGTCCGCAAGTTGCTGAAAAATTAGGACTGACCCAAATTACATATGCTGAAGAAATCTTAAAAGTTGATGAAGCTAACAAACGTATTACGGTGAAACGTCATATTGACGGAGGTGTGGAAACCGTTGAAGGTCCGCTGCCTATCGTAATCACAGTAAATGGAAGCGCGACTCCATGCCGTCCACGTAATGCGAGACTGATAATGAAATATAAACGTGCCTTGGGTGCACAAGAAAAAGCTGCTATAACTCAGAACGGGAAAACCCTTCCTTATGCCGAGTTGTATGAGAAAAAACCTTACTTAAATCTTATGGAGTGGTCTGTTTCCGATGTAAAGGGAGACTTGGTTCAATGTGGTTTAAGTGGTTCCCCGACGAAAGTAAAAGCCATCCAAAATATAGTATTCCAAACAAAGGAAAGTAAAACTATTACAGGGAATGATAAGGATGTTGAAAATCTGATTATCGAATTATTAGCTAACCATACTATAGGATAAGGATTATGAATAATATATTTGTATATTGCGAGATAGAAGGAACGACTGTTGCTGATGTTAGTCTCGAATTATTGAGTAAAGGTCGTAAGTTGGCTAATCAACTTGGCTGCCAATTGGAAGCTGTTGTTGCGGGATCCGACTTGAAAGATATTGAAAAACAAGTGCTACCTTATGGAGTGGACAAACTACATATATTTGATGCTCCAGGATTATTCCCATACACATCCATGCCACATACATCTGTTTTGGTTAATTTATTTAGAGAAGAAAAACCTCAAATTTGTCTAATGGGTGCTACTGTTATCGGCCGTGATCTTGGTCCACGGGTATCTTCTGCGTTGACCAGTGGTTTAACTGCTGATTGTACTGCCTTGGAAATAGGAGCTCATGAAGACAAAAAAGCAGGCAAAACCTACGAGAATTTGCTATATCAAATTCGTCCGGCTTTTGGTGGAAATATTGTAGCGACAATTGTAAATCCCGAACATCGTCCACAAATGGCAACTGTTCGTGAAGGCGTAATGAAAAAAGAAATTATTGACCCTAATTATAAAGGAGAGATTATTAAACATGACGTAAATAAATACGTAAATGATACTGATTATATCGTTAAGGTAATAGAGCGTCACGTCGAAAAAGCCAAAAACAATCTGAAAGGTTCTCCCATTATTGTCAGTGGAGGTTACGGAGTAGGATCTAAAGAAAATTTTGGATTGCTTTATGAATTGGCAAAAGAACTACACGCTGAAGTTGGTGCCAGTCGTGCTGCCGTAGACGCCGGTTTCTGTGAACATGATCGTCAGATTGGTCAAACAGGAGTTACTGTGCGTCCTAAACTATATATCGCGTGTGGAATCTCCGGACAGATCCAACACATCGCCGGCATGAAAGAAAGTGGTATCATTATCTCTATTAACAGTGATGAGAATGCTCCTATTAACAATATAGCCGACTATGTGATTATTGGTACTATA
>CAZKSK010000162.1:0-5669 GCA_964555225.1 uncultured Bacteroides sp. | reverse complement strand
TTGAATGGCGTATTATAAAAGGCTTGATATTTGTTGAGCAGATTATTTAAAATAGCATTACCGGCTTCGGCTTCGGACACTGAGAAATAATGCACTTTACCTTCCTCATTCCTGCGCGACAGGCAGATGGACGAAAGTGTTTCACCAACCAATTCGCCATCGAAAACCGGAGAAGGAAGCATCTCTATACCCCTTACTGCAAATTGGACTTTTGATTTCCGATCTCCCAACGTAAATTCCTGTTCTTGGAAAATTCCCTTTACAAATTCTTCCGTACTTCGTTCGGGAAAAAAACTAATGAGGAAAGAAGCCGTATCCTGCAACAGAACCAATCGGTTACTTTTTGTATCTACAGTTCTTTTTTCGATAAGTAACGGTGAAAAAACAAATAATTTGAACTTTTTTTGGCCGGACATGAATCCATTCTCATGCAGCCATTCGGCATACGCAGAATCACCTTTAGCTAGGGTATGGTATATATACGATGATAATTCGTAATAATATGATAGGGGTATTGAGGCTCCCCATTTTTTTCTATCTACCGACAAATGAATATTAAATCTCATATTTAGTTAGTTTGCAACGAATATAAGAAATAATATTTATTATATTTTATATTTCGGAAATTATTTTTTCACAAAGTTCATTGACATAGTCTTCTTACGAAAAATGTACCTTTACCATTATCTCTTTTTGATTTCTCCACAGAGTCATTACAAAAGAACCTTTTAGATTCATTTCTTTTTCAAGGTTTAGAAGATCATTAACGTTGCATACTTTTCTTCCCTCAATTGCCAGAATAACATCATTTGATTTTATGCCGCATTTTTCCAAATCTGAACGATCAGAAACAGACAGGACCATTACCCCGCATTGATCTTTAAGACCCGTAGCCGACTGCTCTCCCAACGTTTCGATATTCTTCAACTTAGTATCATGCCAATAAACAGAATTTGCCTGATCATCAGCATTTAATATATCCTCCAATTGAACATCGGGAATGACAGGAGTCTTGGCTATAGCTCTCAAAGAAGGCAACGTAACTCCATATTCCACGGTCTTGAAATTTTTAAATCCGACTGACAGAGCCGGCGAATTTTCTCTTACCCGAAAATCACCATGACCCGGATCGACAAATAAAGGATTACCGACCACCGAATTCAAATCACATTGATTCACTACATTGCTTTTCCGGTCATCATCATTTGTTGTAAAAAGATTATAATTTATTTCCTTTCCCCATTTTCCCTTGGGCGGGATACATATACTCATACCTATTTTTTTATAAGCTCCAAAAATGATATTGTGCTTGAATACATCACCGCTATTAAGGTACCAGACATGAGGATGAAAAGTATTATTTAATATAATATTATTGGTCACTATTCTATCATAGCCTTCACGCAATTTAAGTCCCCCATGAAGCAAGAGATTATTATAAATTCTATAGCAACTTGATCCGTCATCCAAATCTATATCCCATCCATGATCACAACGCCATCTATTATTCCTCAGAATATTTGGTTCAAGAATATCAAGAAATGGTAAATCGGGATTCTTCTCAACTTGCCGGCTAGTCTCATTGATATCCGGACTCCAATAGCGGTCTCTCCCCCAAGAATTAAAACTTCCATGATCTCCCGTTTCCAGAACCGTATTAAAAATATCACAATATTCAATGACATTTCCACCGAATGTTCCTTCATTAATATTAATTCCGGATCGGGGAACATCATATATCGAACAATGGGAAACGGTAATTCTATAGGACATTGATATCTGCACAGGGGCTGTTTGCTTTTCAAAACGACCGGTCCGTGTAATCAAACAATTATCCACACGACAATTTGCAGGATAATTATCGTTTTGGGGTCCTTTTGTTAAATCCATATGTTCATAATCCTGTTTTTCATAACTGAAAAGCGGACTGCGAACACTTGAAGGGTCTCCTACAAAAGCAAAACCATTGGCTCCGCTTTCATGTATATAACAACCGTAAAACAATAAATTTCTATTGAATTTATTTACAAAGACCGTATTTCCACCGACTTGATCGAATTCACAATTTCTGACTTGACAGTTAACAGCACCGCTAAACATCATTGTTCCACCTCTATATATGGTCCAATCGCTCCTCAATAAGGGCTCTTTATTATCCATAAATGTTCTTGCAACATGGCGGAATATCAAATCCTCAAAATTCGTATATGATATGTTTTTTTCTTCACTACCCTGAAAATTGACTAAACAATTAAGCCGTACAATTTCCACTTTTGCTTTATCTATATCTTCATCTGGCATAGGATAATAATAAAGAATCTGCCCAGAGCGATCAAAAAACCATTCACCCGGAACATCCAACTCTTCGAAAACATTTTCGATAAAACGATATATAGGATGCATAGGTGCAGGACGATTATTCTGCCAACCGCCTTCATAGATCAGTTTTCCCTTATCATTTTTTCCTTCTACAATCCAATGCATGTCGCCCCACAATGCACTATGCATGGCATGAATATAGGCCCCTTCCGGATTTTTCCATTTAGCAATTCTCTCTGAATTGAAAATATCTTGAGTAGAATCGGGTTTATTATCATAGGAAAGATCCCAACAATCAAAAACATTTTTATTTTTCCGGGCATTCGGGAAACGTGCCATCGGTCTCCTTTGTCCATTTATATATAATTGATCTATGAAACCAAAATCTGCACCTACTTTCGCAAAAAAGATACCATTCTTATAAGAATTCCATTTTAACTTAAGGAGACTGCCGCCGCTTATTATTGCCTTTTGTGGATTTAACGCTTTATAAATCACCGGATATTTTTTATTGCCTGACTGTTCCGGCAGAATATGTATACAATCATCCAGATAATGTGTCCCGTCCATAAACAAAAAAAGAACTTTTTTCTTCCCGAAAGAAGGCATAGCCAAAGATTGCGCTATAGAAACAGACTTGACGGGCTCTTGCAGAGTACCCGGATTTTTATCGTCTCCCAGAGGAGAAATATAGATTTTTCTTTCTCTGGGAAATAATGTAATCGGTAATATACAAAATACGAACGATATAATTAAATACTTTTTCATTTTTGAACGATCAAGAACTATACACTCTTTATTTTAACTCTATAAACTCCGGCTCGAAAGCATTTATAACGAATTTATCTGTATATTTTTTATCATATAAGAGACTATGGGCTCCACCTTTAAGATCAATAGTATGGGGCTTATCATCCGTATTAAAATAAAGAATATGCTTATTATCTATGAACCGCGCTAATATTCCATTGGGAACATCGGGTCCTTTTCTTAACGGGAGTTCCATTATCAAATCATCCAAAACAGGATCAAGTATATCCTTTTTTGCCGGTATACCTATATAAATGGCTCTTCCTTTCCCATACTTATTCAATGTAATAATCGGATATTCTTTATCCAAACTGGTAATTTGCCCGAGCACTTCAGCCTTTTGAGGTTCTATCATATCAAAACGGGAAGATTCCGTATTAAATTCAACCCCTTTATATGTAATACCGATTTTTTTCCCTTTATAAGACTTTAAAGATATTTCATTCATATTCTCCGTTTCTTCATAATTGGCTACCCTAATGCCGAAAACATCGTTCAAATATCCCGGACGCGTAGAAGAAAAGACTTTACCCGTATCATCGACAATTGCAGAATTACTTGTCATGATAACAGTACCTCCATTTTTCACGAAATCACGAATTTTATCGGCATTAGCCTTATCCATGACAGCCATGCCCGGAAGAATCAATAACCGATAATTCAAAGAACTATGACTTACATCTAAAATGCGAACATCCATATTACGGGAATAAAAAAGATCGAAGCACGTCTGTAACTGATTTTGATGTTGTTCCGGAAAAGAATTACTGGCAATTTGACTTGAATAAGAAAAAGCCAATCCCACTTCGGCTTTCAGTTTATATGGAAAATATTTTTCTATCTTCTTAAACTCGGCAGCAATCTTTTTGTATTCATCATATTTTCGATTAGGCACTCCATCCCAATCCAACATTCCTTCCAAATATTGTTCTTCTCCGGCATGCATGCTTTGCCACGTCCATCCGCAAACCATCTGATTTCCATACATCAATGTAGCATACGCCGATTTTCTAATTGAATTAGGTACTGCTGTCATAGTAGTAAATTCCGAACACCAGAATGGATTTATACTTTCAAACTGAATACGCGAAATACCAAAAAGTGCATCCTTTAATCCTTCATTGGATAATAAAGAAGGACCCGGATAAAAGCCGCAACCCTCACGTGTCATCTTCCCGGAATATGCAATATCCGAATAATCGAAATATTTTAAAGGACTGAAATACCAAGCATTTGTATTTAATAAAGCTTTAGGAGCATTATGATTTACAACTTCCATAATATGAAAAAGGAATCCGTTCACTTCATCGGAAATAAAGCGTCTGAAATCAAGGACTCTTTCGGGTGCTCCGACCACAGTTCCGGACATCGGCAAACCGACTTCCTCAAATTGATTAATTTTTCTTGACCAACGTTGACCCGCCCAGGCTTCGTTGAGATTTTCTACCGTAACATATTTTTTCTTCAACCATGTAATGAATCTTTGTTTCACCGTTTCTGAATATGAAATAGGACCATCTCCGGATTCATTGTCTATACCAAAAGCCAATAGAGCAGGATGACCGGCATATCTTTTGGAAATCTCATCTGCAAAACGCAATGCATATTGCTGATACATGGGATCTCCCACATCCTCCATATAACGGTGGTTAGGATACATCCTGTTTCCATTCGAATCTACAATATCGATACTGGGATATTTATAATGCAACCATATAGGTGCCGGGCGGACTGCTATATCGAGAATTACTTTTATTCCGGCCTCATTCATCATATCCATCACTTTATCAAACCAATCGAAATCAAAATGGCCTTCTGACGGCTCATAACTATCCCATGCCAAATGCCCCATACGAACGACATTGAAACCTGCTTGTTTCATCATGGTAACATCTCTTTGTATTTTTTCCAGATTCTTATCATCATGAGGATGATAGTTTGAACCGATATACAAATTTTGAGCCTTCACGCCGAAACTAAAAACAAATAGTAAAACTATGGAATATAACAATTTATTCCTGATCTTCATCATATTACAATATTCTTTATTTTTTAATGAAAAATTCATTTCACACCTGAATCATTTATTCTTTATCTCTTTATCTATCAAACTTCCAATAATCAAAATCAAACAAGTCTTTCTTTTCATTTCCACGGAAGATAAAAAAGAGATCATGAACTCCCATTGCACCTTTTACAGGACATGAGATATTTTTATATTTTTTTTCGGAACCTGGTTTCACTTTCAATATACCTACTAACGGTCCATGACTGCCATCAAGATGGATTTCAATATTTCCTCCTCCATTATTGAACGGCATGATACTCGCTGTAAATTTTTTAGCTCCTGAAATACCAAAGTCAACTCCACGTACGATAATGGAATCACCATCATCAATTTTAGTTACATAAAGTCCGCCGTCTTTGAATTTTTCTGTTTTGACTCCTAAACCCCAAGCCATCGTTTCAGCTTCAACACGTTTATAGGGATTAAGCGATTCCAGTTGCTTTACACCTTCTTTGGGCCAATAAGGAATCAT
>CAZKSK010000161.1:0-5675 GCA_964555225.1 uncultured Bacteroides sp. | reverse complement strand
ATAAGGACCCAGAGGTTCGCTCCATGGAATCTTACATCTTTGGTTATATTCTTTATGATTTCCTGCTCATCCTCTTTGTCGGCCATCAGTTGGAAATAACCTTTTATTAATGCCCAATTAATATTTTTTTTCATCATAATTATTATTGTCACATACTTGTATTTACAAATATAATAATTTTATCTTAATATACAATGATTGGTTTAAAAGATATTATTTATTAAATTTATGACTTTTAATTAATTAAATATGTATAGAATGGATGGCTTTCTAAATTAAAATATAATTATTGATATTTGTGCAGGATATTCATTCATTTTCTTATCTTTGCATTGTACTTAACCATTAAAATTAAAAGTTATGACGAAAGAAAAACAAATTTACCGTTGTGCTATTTGCGGAAATATAGTAGAAGTAGTACAACCTGCAGGTGGAACACTTTCATGCTGCGGACAACCCATGGAACTTCTTACGGAAAATTCTAAAGATGCAGCTCTGGAGAAACATGTACCGGTAGTTGAGAAAATTGATGGTGGTTATAAAGTAACAGTAGGAGCTGTAGAACATCCGATGTTACCAGAACACTACATTGTATGGATTGAATTAATAACTGAAAATAAGATTTTCCGTAAATACTTGAAACCTGGCGAAAAACCTGTTGCTGTTTTTAAAACAGATGCTACGGATGTTTATGCACGGGAATATTGCAATCTTCACGGACTTTGGAAATCAGAATAATATGTTCGTGTATTTGTAATGAAATTTTTTATGATAATTGGGGTCATGTCACTTGGGTGCATGACCCTACAAGCACAAACATTACCTATCCTTAATCCAGAGAGTTGTACGAGTATTATGGTAGGCAAGAAAGCATCGGCGGATGGTTCAGTAATTACAAGTCATACATGTGACAGTTGGTATCGTACATGGATGACGGTGGAACCGGCCATGACTTATGAGAGAGACACGACAATGAGTGTATATGAAGGACGTATGCACACGGAATTTGTAAAAGACCAGACGGGAATAAAATTAAAAGGAACGATTCCCCAGGTTCATAAGACTTATCAGTTCCTTGATACTGCTTATCCCTGTTTGAATGAAAAGCAACTTGGTATAGGAGAAACGACAATAAGCGGACGTAAAGATTTGGTAAATCCTAAAGGAATGTTTATGATTGAAGAATTGGAACGACTTGCATTGCAACGTTGTACAACTGCACGTGAAGCTATTCGTTTGATGGGACAACTTATTAAGCAATATGGCTATGGTGATTGGGGAGAATGCCTTACGGTTGCGGATACGAAAGAAGTATGGCAATTTGAAGTTTTCGGGGAAGGAAAAGATAAAGTCGGTGGTGTATGGGCGGCTGTTCGTATTCCTGACGATGAAGTAGGTATCTCTGCCAACATTCCTCGTATTTCCAAATTGGATTTAGGTAATAAAGATTACTATATGGCTTCGGAAAATGTATTCGATGTTGCTAAAAAATTGGGCTATTGGGATGGAAAAGCGCCTTTCTGTTTTTGGAAAGCTTATAGTGGAAAAAAGAAGGCTTTTAGCATTCGTGAATATTTTGTATTGAGTACTCTGGCTCCGTCATTGAACTTGAGTTACGATGCGGAGGAACTTCCTATTAGTGTAAAACCGGAGAAAAAATTGTCGGCGTGGGATGTAATCGGTTTTTTGCGTCAGACATATGAAGGGACAAAATGGGATATGATGCGTAATCTGAAAGTGGAAAGTAAAGATTCCAAAACGCAAAAGGTGGATACGATTATTAGTCCGGCTGCCAATCCTTGGATGTTGCCTAATGAAGTGGCTATGTTGAATGCCCAAAACAAAAATGCGGTAGACAGAGTTCGTAATATTGCAGCTCCGCAATGTGCTTATAGTACTGTGATTCAGCTACGTGACTGGTTGCCGGATGCAATAGGAGGAGTGGCATGGATCTCATTGGATAATCCGGGTGAAAGTCCGCGTATTCCGGTGTTTTGTGGTACAACCGATTTACCGGAATGCTATAAGATCTGTGGAAATCATCGTTATCGTGAAGATGCGGCTCTTTGGCGCTTTCGTAAAGCAAACAAATTGGCAACTGTGAAATGGGGAAATGCAAAGGAATCACTTCAGAATAGTTTGAAATATTTCGATGAAAAAGGACAACGCGAACTTCCGTTTGTGGAGTCACAGTATCAATCTATTTTGAAAAATAAGGGAGAAAAGGATGCAAAAGCTTTTCTTACGGGTTATACAGCCGATTTTGCTGCCGCCGCCATGTTGAAATGGGAGGAATTGGCAAACAAATATTGGTTTGATAATAAATTCGGATTTTAAATAAATGTATATATGAAAAAGATTGTTTTATCATTAGCTCTTTTATTATCCTTTTCTATAGCTGTTTGGGCCCAGTCGGATTCAGTAGGTTATCAGTTTACGGATATGATTCGTTTAAAAGCTACTCCGGTGAAAAATCAGGCTTCGACAGGAACATGTTGGTGCTTTGCCACTACATCCTTTATGGAGTCGGAACTTCTTCGGATGGGGAAGGGTGAGTATGACCTTTCTGAAATGTTTATTGTTCGACAGAAATATATGAATCAGCTTCAGGATAATTATTTACGTCGTGGCAGAGGTAATATAGGTCAGGGAAGTTTGTCACATACTTGGATGAATGCTTTTCGTCAAGTGGGTATCGTTCCCGAAAATGTTTATCATGGTATTAATTATCAAAGTGAGAAGCATGATCATCGCGAAATGGTGACTTTTTTACAGGCTATTGCTCAGAAAGCCATAGAGATGAAAAAACGGAGTTCTGAATATACAAAGCTGATAAACAGCTTATTTGATATTTATTTGGGTAAATTGCCGGAAAAATTTACATATGAGGGAAAAGAATATACTCCGAAAAGTTTTGCAGCAAGTCTTGGACTGAATATGGATGATTATGTAGAACTTACTAGCTTTACTCATCATCCTTATTATCAACGTTGTGAAATCGAAATTCCTGATAACTGGGAACATCAGTTAATGTATAATCTCCCGCTTGACGAATTGATTTCTGTGATGGATGAAGCGTTGAAATCCGGATATACAGTGGCTTGGGATGGTGATGTGAGTGAAAAAGGATTTGCCTTTAAGAATGGAGTTGCCATTAATCCCGAAATAAAGAATCTGGACGATTGGAGTGGTACGGATCGTGCTCGTTTTGAGAAAATGGAAGAGAATCATCGTTTGGATGAGGTCTATAAATTTAAGCAACCTTATCCTGAAGTAAAAGTTACTCCGGAAATAAGACAGGCAGGTTTTGAATCGTTTACAACAACTGATGATCATTTGATGCATGTGATAGGAATTGCTAAGGATCAGAATGGAACGAAATATTATATTACTAAGAATTCGTGGGGTACAGCTCGTAACAAGTTTGGCGGTTATCTGAATATGAGTGAAAGTTATGTTCGGGCAAAGATGATTTATTTTATGGTAAATAAAAATGCATTGCCAAAAGACTTACGGAAAAGATTAGGAATACAGTAAATATTTATCCTAAATAGAAAAAGCCCTGATTGTTTTATTCACATCAGGGCTTTTCTATTATTAGCGTTGGTATTTATTTATTTTCGGAATCCGGAGCTTTATCAATCAATTCCATAAATTGATCAAGTTTCGGAGTGACGATAATTTGTGTTCTGCGGTTGCGCTGTTTACCTATGGCAGAGGAATTATCGGCAATAGGATTATATTCACCGCGTCCTGCAGCAGTCAAACGTTGTGGATTGACTCCGTAATCGTTTTGTAAAGCCTGAACAACAGAAGAAGCACGTAGTGTACTTAAATCCCAATTGTTGCGGATGTTTGGTCTGGAAATAGGTACATCGTCTGTATTACCTTCTACAAGAACATCATAATCGTTATAATCTTTGATAATTTTAGCGATTTTACTTAGAGTTTCACCGGCTCTTTCGTTGATTTCATAGCTTCCTGATTTATAAAGCATATTGTCCGCCAAAGAAATATAAACAACTCCTTTCAAAACTTTGACGTCGACTTCTTTTAATTCGTCACTATTTAATGAACGAGTCAAATTAGCAGTCAGAACCAGATTCAAAGAATCGGATTTATTCTTTGTTTCAACTAACTGTTTAATAAATCTGTTGGATGCATTGATTTCGTCTACTAGTTTGGAAATGTTGACATTTCCCTGTGAGTTCTGTTGTAAACTCTTATCTAGGGTACCTTGCAAAGTTGAATAGTCAGAGCGTAACTCTTTATTTTTTTGACGAGCTTCGGCCAACATATCTTCCAGACTTTTTACTTTCGTACGACTTTCTGCCAACTGTACCTGTGCATCTTGCAAAGATTTGCTCAGGTCTGTATTTTCGATTTTCAATTTATCATAATCGGATTGTAGTCCGACCAGGGCTTTTTTGCTGACACAACTTGTGAAAAACAGAGTCCCCGTCATTAGTGATAGCATAAATAGATAACGTTTCATACCTTTATAATTTTGGTTTGTTATTAAATTCAATTGCAATTTATAGATTTCTATTTGATTCGAGAAACAAATTATTAATAAGTAACAATCTATTAGAATTATTAAAAAGCATTTTATATGTTAAAAACAGGAATTAATGCATATCAATCGTCAGACCATTGGTATCTAAATCTCCATTTTTGATGTCTAAACCTTTCGATGCTTTGATATAGCAATTTTCAAAAGTAAATGTATCCTTAGTAAAAGGTGCTTCCTTGAATCCATGGAAAATGCCTGCCTTATCTGCTTTAGCTTTTATATTTTTGAAATGGATATTGCGTAATTGAGTCAAAGGGTAGAAGGCGGGAGCTAAAGGTGGAACCATCCGCCATTCCATTTCTACATCAAAGACATTGATTGCTTTATTAATAGTTATATCTTCAAATGTAATATTTTCTACAATTCCGCCACGACCGGGTTGACTTTTGAAACGAACCGGATTCCAATTTTCATTATCCATAATGCAAGAACGGACTGTTACGTTGCGGATTCCACCAGAGATTTCACTGCCCATAGCTACACCTCCATGTCCGAAATCAAAATGGGAGTTCTCTATCAGAATATTTTCACTGGGACGAGCAACCCTCCGTCCATCTGCGTCTCGCCCGGATTTAATAGAGATACAATCATCATAAGCTGCAATTCTGACCCCTGTTACATGTACGTTTGATGAAGAATCTATGTCAATACCATCGGAACTTGGAATGTAATCTTCAGCCTTAATATTTATACCGTCTACTGTAAATCCGTTAGTATAAAGGATATGCAAACACCAGGATGCCTGATTTTTCATTTTAAGACCGCTTATTTTCCCATTTGGGCAGTCTGTGAAACAAAGGAGTCGTGGACGTCCGTATTTTCCGAATGGAGTATTTTTCCATTCCAAACCTTTACCATCAATGGTCCCTTCTCCGTAAACTTGTACATTATCACTATGCGTGAAATTCAGAAAAGCTGAATGCCACATCCGTTCAATACCTTCGAAACGAGTGGGAATGATCGGAAAGTCGATAGCATTTGTAGAACTCACAAGAGTAGCATCTTTTTCTATATGGAGATTGACTCCACGTGGAAAGAACAGTGCCCCGCTAACGTAAATTCCTGCTGGAAAAACCACGGTTCCTCCACCTTGATTAACAAC
>CAZKSK010000160.1:0-5749 GCA_964555225.1 uncultured Bacteroides sp. | reverse complement strand
TGAATATCATCCGTACAGGGTATAATAGGAGCTTCTTCCATATTATTGGAAGGCAGAAAGCTCAATAACTCGCGGATGCTCATTAAAGTTTCTTCCTCATTATTACATAGAAAGTGAGTAACACCGCTTTTGCTGCTATGAGTATAGGCTCCGCCTAGCTCTTCTTTCTCAACTTTTTCGTTGGTTACTGTTTTTACGACATCAGGACCGGTAATAAACATATGACTTTGTTCTTTAACCATGAAAATAAAGTCGGTTAATGCCGGAGAATAGCAAGCTCCACCGGCACAAGGACCTAGAATGGCCGAAATCTGAGGTATGACTCCTGACGCAATAGTATTTTGGTAGAAGATGGAAGCATAACCGGCCAGACTGTTTACACCTTCCTGAATGCGTGCGCCGCCCGAATCATTTAAAGCGATGATAGGAGCTCCGTTTTTCAATGCCAATTGTTGGACCTTTATAATTTTTGCTGCGTTGGTTTCACTGAGTGAACCGCCGTGTGAAGTAAAGTCATATGCGTATACAAAAACTTGTCGTCCGTCTATTCTCCCGTAACCGCTTACCATACCATCTCCCGGAATTTGTTTCTTTTCCATTCCTAAGAAAGTACAACGGTGTTTTACTAACTTATCCAATTCATTAAAAGATCCTTTGTCCAGCAGCATTTCAATACGTTCACGGGCAGTCATGTGGCCGGATGTATGTTGTTTTTTTATTTTGTCTATGCCTCCGCCTAATGATGCTTGTTTATCAAGTTCTTCAAATTGGTTATATATTTCTTTTCTTGTCATAAAATTATCGTTTTTATTTTACTGTAAGGACGGAATCTATTTTATTTAATTCAATCAATGTCTGGTTGGCATTTACAGAATCACCTTCTTTTACCAGAATGTTTTTTATAGTACAGTCTGAAGTTACTTTATAATTATTTTGCATCTTCATGGATTCGAGTATGATAACAATATCGCCGGCAATGAGGCGATCCCCTTTTTGAACTGGAATTTTCATTACTTTTCCCGGCATCGGAGCTACAATTTTATCTTCCTGTTTTTCTTCATTGTTTTTTTTCATATTCAAATATTTGGCTTGAGTATCCACAATATCCACATGATAGGAACGATAGAATAAGTTTATGTCATAATCATTACCATTTTCACCACGAATCAGTTCGGCATTGAATGAATTTCCGTTATGCAGAATGGAACAACTTCCGTTTTCGGCCATTACAATATCTACATCATAAGGCTTTTCATCAATTAGAAATTGTACTTTATTGCCGTTTTTATTTACCAATGTTACGTTGGCTATGCGATTTCCAATATGTATTTCCATTTTTTTATTTTTATTTTGTCGTAAGAACAAAAAATCTCGATTATATCCTTAGAACTCCTTTTTGTAATCCGAATTCACGCCACCTGCTGATAGCACGTGTATCTGGTAATAGGGGACTTTTATTTTCTTCCAGATTCATCAGATAATCAATGTATGCGGCAATTATGGCGATATTTTCGATTTCTTCATTTTTCCCATTATGGCGTAGTAATATGCGCGAGTTCTTTTCTATAAAAGAAGTATTATATTCACCTTTCACAAAATCGGGAACATGCATAATACGTTTCAGGTAACCGAGATTGTTTTTTAAACCGGTAATTTTATATTCATAAAGAGCACGACGCATCCGTTCAATAGCATACTGACGAGTTGTGGCCCATGCAATTATTTTACCGATCATCGGATCATAATAAATTGGGATTTCATAACCTTCATACACATAACTGTCTATACGTATTCCGATGCCGTTGGGTCTGATTATTTGTCGGATAATGCCAGGAGCAGGCATAAAATTGTTTTCTGTATCTTCTGCACAAATACGACATTCTATGGCATGACCTCGTTGTGATAAATCATCTTGTTTAAAACGCAGTGTTTCATTGTTTGCTATATGGATTTGTTCTTTTACCAGATCTATACCAACAACTTCTTCAGTAATGGGATGTTCTACTTGAAGACGAGTATTCATTTCCAGAAAATAGAATTTATAGTTTTTATCTACTAGGAATTCAATCGTGCCTGCACCGGAATAATTGACAGCTTTGGCTGCGGCAATTGCTTTTTCTCCTATTTTCTTACGAAGTTCGGGAGTAAGAAACGGAGATGGACTTTCTTCGACGATTTTCTGGTTACGACGTTGAACGGAGCATTCCCTATCAAAAAGATGAATGACGTTTCCATAATTATCTCCCAAAATCTGAAATTCTATGTGATGAGGTTCTTCTATGAATTTTTCAAGATAAACGGTATCATTTCCAAAAGAAGACATAGATTCGGAACGTGCGGCATTATATGCTTCTCGTACTTCATTTTGGGTGTTTATCAAGCGCATACCTTTTCCTCCCCCTCCCATAGAGGCTTTTATCATTACGGGATAGCCTATTTCATTACAAATTTGAAGAGCTTCTTCAACATCTTGTAATGGTCGTTCTGTACCTGGGACTACAGGTACGTCAGCAATAGCCATACGTTTGCGAGCTGCAATTTTATCTCCCATAGTTTTTATTGTTTCGGCATGGGGCCCAATAAAAATGAGACCTTTTTCTTTGCATCGGCTTGCAAAATCTGCATTTTCCGAAAGAAATCCATAACCGGGATGTATGGCATCAGCTTTGCATTGTATAGCGATTTCTATCACCTTATTTATATTTAGATAACTTTCTCTTGCTATAGCCGGACCTAATAAATAGGCTTCGTCAGCATACATAACATGATGAGAAGTACGATCTGCTTCCGAAAATACAGCAACAGTCCGAATTCCCATTTCACGGCATGAACGCATAATACGTAAGGCTATTTCACCTCTGTTGGCAACCAATACTTTCTTTATCATTTTTCTTTTTGTAACGAGGGTTGATTTCACAGGCGTAGAAACCGGCTTTAACAGCTTCCAGACAATTATGACACAAACAGTCAGAGTAATTCTCCTTTAAATAGGAACGTTGCAACGTATCTAGTTTGACAGTTGCACAATGACATGACAAAATATCATTGTGCATGCAATCAAATGTAGCACCACAACGCGGACATACCTTTTTCATAGGCATCCTTTTCGCGTTTATTAGGTTTATTAAATTTTCGTACTGCTTTTCTAATCCCACGAGTAAAAACAGCCTTTAATGAATGGTAGGTCTTCTGACTGACTCCTTATCTTGAAGCCTTCCCGATGTGATGTGACATCAGTGGCAAAGGTATTTTCAAAATTTTGGCGGAGCTTCACAGCAGCGGGACTGTCCGGGATTTACACCCGATTCCCTTTTAATCCGAATAGTAGAAATTTCTATTCGAAACCAATTCGAAGACAAAGGTACGAAGAAAAAATGAAAGACGTAAAGAAAAAGAAAAATATAGTTGTAAATTAAATAGTTTAAATGATGATGTAAATGTAAGTATCCGATACTTATTAGTATATGGAGAAGTCTTGATTGAAAATATATTCAATTGTTTTTACTCTAGTAATAAAATAATCCAATTTAATTTAATATCTTTGCGACCTAAATAATTGAACTTGTATTAATTTTTTATTCAGCAATGTTTTGCCCCATGTTTTTTAATCAGGTTTTTTACATCGCCAAGATGAAATTAAATCAATTTTTTTTGTTAGAACTATGGAATTAGACTGTTTTAATACAAACATTTTGCGAGTTTAATTTACATTATTAACAAGTAATTAAGTATGATATGGGTATAAACTTTAAACCTCTTCCATATATTTTTTATTCCAATTATAAAAAAGATTTGGCATTTCTAAAGTCTTATGGGAAATTAATGTTAAGAGTATTTTAAGCATTATCAAATAATTAATATATTTAAAATGAAAAAGTTATTTATCGGAGATTTAAGAGTTCAAGTTCCTATCATCCAAGGTGGAATGGGCGTTGGGATTTCTTTATCCGGTTTGGCATCGGCCGTAGCAAATGAAGGAGCTATTGGCGTTATTTCATGTGCTGGTTTAGGACTACTATATAATCGTTTATCAAGTAATTTTAGTGAAGCATGTATTTTGGGACTTAAAGAGGAATTAAGAAAAGCTCATGAAAAAGTAAAGGAAACACAAAAGAAGGCAAAAGGTATTATTGGAGTAAATATTATGGTAGCGATGTCTAATTTTGCTGATATGGTAAAAACTTCTATTTCTGAAAAAGCCGATATTATTTTCAGTGGAGCAGGACTTCCTCTTAATTTACCTGGATTCCTTGAACATGAAAGCAAAACAAAACTTGTACCCATTGTTTCATCAGTTCGTGCATTAAAAATTATCTGCGAGAGGTGGCACAGTTTATATAATTATCTTCCGGATGCGATTGTTGTTGAAGGACCAAAAGCCGGAGGACATCTTGGTTACAAAGAAAACCAAATATTTGATGAACATTACTCATTAGAAGAAATTTTGCCCCAAATAATAGCCGAAACAGCTGTTTTTGAAAAACAATATCATAAAAAGATTCCTGTAATTGCAGCAGGCGGTATTTACACGGGGGCAGATATTTTCCGGATGATGGAATTAGGAGCTTCAGGAGTACAATTAGGTACTCGGTTTGTGACGACAAATGAATGTGATGCATCTATGGCATTTAAAGAGCAATATATAAATGCTAAGGAAGGAGATATTGAAATAATTAAGAGTCCGGTTGGAATGCCAGGTCGTGTAATTGGCGGATCTTTTATCAAGCAAATAAAGGAGGGTGCAAAACAACCTAAATTTTGTCCTTTTCACTGTATTAAGACTTGTGATATTTCTAAAAGTCCGTATTGTATTATGTTGGCCCTTTATAATGCATATAAAGGTGATTTTAGAAATGGATTCGCTTTTGCCGGTGCAAATGCTTTTCGCTCTAAAAACATTATGAGTGTAAAAGATACTATATCTGAATTGATGGATGAGTATAAAGAAGAAGAAATTTCTCAAAAAAATAGCATTTAAGACTATTCATTCAATTTATTGAATATTCTTTTCCGCACTGCCGGGTTTCAAGTCTGTCAAGGGAACTTATCCGGAATGAAAAACTTTCCGTCCTGCAAATCTCCTATATAGCTTAGCTTATTTTATTGGTGATGAGATATTGTATCGGTAGAAAGATTTGATTAACGATATATATGACTCCTTTCGTTACAAAAAAACATTATCTTTGTTCTAGTTCCGTTTGAAATAGAGTAAACTTTGAATTTGTTTTAGTAATATTAACAAATATTGTATGTAGATAGAAGATGTGAAATTTATGCGCTAAATATCTTATTGATTTAGTATATTAATAATAAACGATATATTAAATGTTTTGTTGATTCTTCGACCAGACTGATAAGTTAAAGTATTATAATATAATAAATAAACTAAACATTTTTTGTATCTTTGCATTTCAAGCAATCAAGTTTATATTGTATCTTTCTTCGCAATGTTTTGCTCCGCTCAAGTTTGCGGATCTTCCCATCGTCAAAATCGACAACAAAATCAACTTTCTTGTTTATAGTATTAATAAGTCGCGAAGGTGTGTATCACAATATCGTGACACATCAAATAAGTAAAATGAAATTATTTTTTTCCAAAATATTTAAAAATGTCTTTGCGAAAGTGAGGCAAGAGGATATTATGAAGTTTGAAGGAGGTTTTTAAATGCAAAAAATATTGGCATACCCTCTTTCCATTATATATTACTTATTGTTTGGAATTATATTGGTTGTTTTTCATGTTATTCAA
>CAZKSK010000159.1:0-5781 GCA_964555225.1 uncultured Bacteroides sp. | reverse complement strand
TCCTATCTTTTTATTGTTTTATTGGTTGTTGCAGCAGTTTTGATTATTCCTAACATCAGTACGGGATTTTTGCCTGAAATGGATGAAGGAAGTATTGTTCTTGATTATTCTTCACCGTCCGGGACATCATTACAGGAAACAGATCGTGAATTACAGGAAGTAGAAAAAATTATTAAGGCAAATCCGAATGTAGAAGCTTATAGCCGCCGTACAGGAACACAAATGGGTTTCTTCATTACAGAACCGAATCGGGGTGATATTCTTATTCAGTTGAAGAAAAAACGAAATAAAACGACTGAGCAGGTTATTGATGATTTAAGGACACAAATAGAAAAGAACGGTTTACCCTTGATAGTAGATTTTGGTCAGGTTATCGGTGATATGCTCGGCGATTTGATGAGCAGTGTACAGCCTGTTGAAGTTAAGATTTTCGGCAATGATCAACAACTTATACAAAAATATTCCAAGCAAGTAGCGGGCATTGTGGGGAAAGTACATGGTACAGCAGATGTTTTTGACGGAATCGTGATTGCCGGGCCGTCCATTCAAATAAAACCTGATCTTCCGTTGTTGGAACAGTATAATATTTCGCCTGCGGATTTTCAATATCAAGTACAAACTTTACTTGAAGGAAATGTTGTCGGTAATGTATTTGATAAAGAACAGTTTACCCCTATCCGGATTTTGTACAGTGACAACAGTAATGCCTCTTTATCCGAAATAAGAAACAGTATGATTGCTTTGCCTGACGGACAACAAAAGCCTTTGAAAGAATTTGCGACAGTTAATGTTGTAGGTGGAACCGCTGAAGTTAATCGAGAAGATTTACAAACATTGGGTATTGTAACGGCACGTCTTGATAATGCTAATTTAGGGGGTACGATGAAAGAAATTCGGAAACAAATCGAGAAACAAGTAAAACTTCCCAATGGTTATTCCATTGTGTATGGCGGAACATATGCCGAACAACAGCAATCATTCAAAGAATTGTTGATGATACTGATAATTTCCAGTTTACTTGTATTTACTGTAATATTATTCCTTTTTAGGAAGATAAAAGTAGCATTGGTAATTTTATTAATTTCGGTTTTAGGTATTTCCGGAAGTTATATTTTGTTATATCTTACCAATACACCGTTGAATGTAGGAAGTTATACGGGATTGATAATGATTGTTGGCATTATAGGTGAGAATGCTATTTTTACCTATTTACAATATCATGAAAGTCTTGCTGAAAAAGGGAAAAGAAATGCAATAATTTATGCTATTAGTACCCGTTTGCGTCCCAAGTTAATGACCGCTATCGGTGCAATTGTTGCTCTTATGCCTCTTGCTTTAGGTATAGGTACAGGTGCACAAATGCACCAACCCTTGGCTATAGCTGTAATTGGAGGATTTATTGTAGCATTACCGTTGCTGTTGGTCGTTTATCCGAGTTTACTGAATAAGGTTGAGAAAGAAATTAAAGAATAAATTTGGAATATAAAAAAAGTGTAAATCTTGTAATTTCTTGATTTACACTTTTTTGCGGAAAGGGAGGGATTCGAACCCCCGGTACCTTTCAGTACGCCGGTTTTCAAGACCGGTGTAATCGACCACTCTACCACCTTTCCTTGAGGGTCTCTTTCTTTTAAAGCGATGCAAAGGTACGACATTTTTTGATATTTGCAAGTAGGAATATAAACTTTTTTTTATTTTTGCATAGAATAATAAGAACCATTGTAAACAATGACCATATATCCACAGAATTTTGAACAGAAAATAGGATTTGATACCATTCGTCAACTTCTTAAAGAGAAGTGTTTAAGCTCTCTCGGTAAGGAAAAGATAGACGAAATAACATTCTCAGATTCTTTTGATACGATTAATCGACAATTAAATGAGACGATCGAATTTGTCCGAATCATTACAGAAGAAGATAGTTTTCCGGATCAGTTTTTCTTTGATGTACGTCCTTCTTTAAAAAGAATTAGAATAGAACGTACATATCTGGATGAACAAGAATTGTTTGATTTTCGTCGATCACTGGATACAATTAATTCCATCGTTAATTTTTTTCGGCATTCTGATGATGAGGATCATTCTCCTTATCCTAATTTGCAGGAGTTGGCGGGTGATATTTTAGTTTTCCCGAAGTTGTTGCAGCAAGTAGATATTATATTGGATAAATATGGTAAAGTAAAGGATAACGCATCTTCGGAATTATTACGTATTCGTCGGGAACTGGCTTCTACAGCCAATGGTATTTCTCGAAGTTTGAATAGTATTCTTAAGAATGCACAGAGTGAAGGGTATGTAGATAAAGATGTTACACCAACCATGCGTGACGGGCGCTTGGTTATCCCGGTGGCTCCCGGATTAAAAAGAAAAATAAAAGGAATAGTTCATGATGAATCGGCTACCGGCAAGACCGTTTTTATAGAGCCGGCAGAAGTGGTTGAGGCAAATAACCGTATTCGTGAATTGGAAGGAGAAGAGCGTAGGGAGATTATTAAAATTTTGGTTGATTTCGCTAATTTGGTCCGACCGAATATTCCACAGATTCTTGATTCGTATGAGTTTCTTGCAAAAGTGGACGGTATCCGTGCGAAAGCACATTTTTCTTTGCGGATTAAAGCTCAAAAGCCTTCGATAGAAAATAAACCTTTGATAGATTGGGGTACCGCTGTTCATCCGTTATTGCAACTCTCTTTAGAAAAACATGGAAAGAAAGTAATTCCTCTTGATATACAATTGGATAGTAAACAACGTATTTTATTGATATCCGGTCCAAATGCCGGAGGAAAATCAGTTTGCTTGAAAACCGTAGGTCTGCTGCAATATATGTGGCAATGCGGATTACCCGTACCCATGCATGAACGTAGCAAAATGGGCGTTTTCAGCAGTATTTTTATTGATATAGGAGATGAGCAGAGTATAGAAGATGATTTGAGCACTTATTCGAGTCATTTATTGAATATGAAAATCATGATGAAACAATGTAGTGAGAAGTCTCTGATACTTATTGATGAATTCGGCGGTGGTACCGAACCCCAGATAGGTGGAGCTTTGGCTGAGGCTATGTTGAAACGTTTTAATGAAAAGAAGACGTTTGGAGTCATTACAACTCATTATCAGAATTTAAAACATTTTGCAGAAGATCATGAGGGTGTAGTGAATGGAGCTATGCTTTATGACCGTCATTATATGCAGGCTTTATTCCAGTTGCAAATAGGAAATCCGGGAAGTTCTTTTGCCGTAGAGATAGCAAGGAAAATCGGTATTCCGGAGGATGTAATAGCTGATGCTTCCGATTTGGTTGGAAGTGAATATATTAATGCGGATAAGTATTTGCAGGATATCGTTCGTGATAAACGTTATTGGGAGGGAAAACGCCAGACGATTCATCAGCGTGAGAAGCAAATGGAGGAAACGATTGCCAAGTATGAAAAGGAAATAACAGATCTTGAAAAAGTACGAAAAGATATTCTCAGGAAGGCGAAAGAAGAAGCTGAAAATATTTTGCAGGAATCGAATGCAAAGGTAGAACGAACTATTCGTGAAATTAAAGAAGCTCAAGCTGAAAAAGGGAAAACGAAGGCCATTCGTCAAGAATTAGCCGATTTCCGAAGATCGCTTGAGGAAATGGAGAAGGCAAAAGCAGATGAGCGGATTTCTCTTAAGATGGAAAAATTACGTGAGAAACAGAATCGTAAGAAGGAGAAGAAAGGAAAAGCTAAAGAAAAAGTAGAATTTCATTCCGGAGAAAAAGAAATTAAACAGATTCTTATTGGTGATACGGTTCGCATAAAAGGACAGAGAGAGGTCGGAACTGTTTCCGAAATTGGTAAGTCTAATGCGGTTGTTATCTTTGGTGTAATGAAAATGAATGTGAATCCGTCACTTTTGGAACATGCTAAGGAATCTGTTAAAAGAGATATTTCACAAAAAGTTTCCTTTGTAAGTGCTCAGACAAGAGAACAAATTGATGAGAAAAAATTGGATTTTAAACAAGATATTGACGTGAGAGGAATGCGTGGAGATGAAGCTCTACAAGCCGTTACGTATTTTATTGATGATGCCGTGCTTTTAGGTGTTAAGCGGGTCCGTATTTTGCATGGAACAGGATCCGGCATACTTAGGACTTTGATTCGTCAGTATTTACAAACGGCGTCAGGAGTAAAACATTTTCAAGATGAACATGTTCAATTCGGAGGAACAGGTATTACTGTTGTTGATTTGGTATAATGATTAGTAATTTCATTAGAATCATTATTAATCCCCGACAGTGAAAGTATACGAATATTCTTTTGCAGGACGAGCTAGCCATTTATCTAATTGTGCTTTTTTTATAGTCATAGAAAATGAAGATGTTTGTACTTTTTCCACAGCTCCCGTACAAGAAATCGTATAACCTGATTTTAAGGTAATCAAATCAGGTATTTCTGCATTTGGGATCAAACTGTTTTCTATTTTTAGGGTTGCTGTAAATGGTGCATTTGCTTGGATCTTTTTTGTCCAAGGCATGGAGGGATTATCTACTACAACCTGCTTATTGTCAGCATCAGTATAAGTAATCTTATTTGCAATAATTGCATTAATTTCAGGTACGCTATAAGTGATTTCAATAGTTGTAGATGGCGGAACTGGAGTTGGATGATAGCTTTGGTTTTTTTTCCTTGTACAGGATGACAAAAAGATTGATCCAGTCAGAAGCCCGATAAGCAAAAATAAAATTAGACTGAACTTTTTCATATTAGTGTATATTTAAAATTAAACAATATACAAAATTAAAAATAATATTTAATTACTCAATCTTTTTCAGTACTTTTTTATAAAGTGGAATAAGATTTTATAGAATAAAGGACTTCTTTACAGCACTTTATTCTCCTTTTGATGAGTTCGGTATGATCCTATATAACCAGCTTATATACAGAAAGAGGAAATCTATTTCTAAATTTCCTCTTTCTGTTGGGGTGGCTAAAGGGACTCGAACCCTTGACATTCAGAACCACAATCTGACGCTCTAACCAACTGAACTATAGCCACCATTTATAACTTTTCTCGAAAAGCGTTGCAAAGATACGATATTTCTTTAATTCTACAAAAAAATGCGGTTAAATTTTACGGGAAAGTTATTTGTACAATACTTTTTTACTTGCCAGAAGGGTGTTCTTCATTAATGAAGCAATCGTCATTGGACCTACGCCTCCTGGTACAGGTGTTATAAATGAACATTTGGGTGAAACTTCATCAAATTTGACATCTCCCGTAAGTTTAAATCCTGATTTTTTACTTGCATCCGGAACCCGTGTCGTGCCGACATCAATAATGACGACTCCATCTTTCACCATATCGGCTTTTACGAAGTTCGGTTTTCCTATGGCTGCAATTATAATATCTGCTTCTCTACATTCTTTTACCAGGTCTTTGGAGTGGCTGTGGCAAACGGTTACTGTAGCATCACCCGGGTAGGCTTTTTGTAACATCAGTGATGCAACAGGTTTCCCTACTATATTGCTGCGCCCCAAAACAACACATTTCTTTCCGCTTGTTTCAATATTATATCGTTTCAATAGTTCCATAATGCCATTTGGGGTTGCGGAAACAAAGCATGGTAAACCTATAGACAATCGACCTACATTGATGGGATGAAATCCGTCTACATCTTTTCTGTAGTCAATGCTTTCTATTATTTTTTGTTCATCGATATGTTTAGGCAAAGGCAATTGGACGATAAATCCGTCAATGTCCGTATCTTTATTCAGCTCATCTACTTTCTTAAGAAGTTCTTCTTCGGTT
>CAZKSK010000158.1:0-5825 GCA_964555225.1 uncultured Bacteroides sp. | reverse complement strand
ATAATCGTATTTGTATCAATATCAGGATAAAGGTCCACTGGTAACTTAGATAAAGAGAAAAGGCCTAAAATAACAACTGCAATAAAGCAGAGGCTGGTCATAATCGGTTTTCTAACCGCTCCTTCGTATAAACTCATTTTTTTGTCTGTTGAAGATTCTTTACTTAACTATATCTACTTTCACTCCATCTGCCAGCTTCGTTTGTCCGGCTACAACTACTTGAGAACCGGCAGGTACACCATCAAGAATCTCATATTCTTTACCTAAACGTTGTCCTAACTTCACTTTATTATAGGTAACAATATTACCTTCTTTAAGGACATAAACATAATGATCTCCGGCTCCTATTTGTTTGATAACAGCCTCGTCCGGAACAATTACATGATTTTCAGAACCATAAGAAACGGTTACACGACCAAACATTCCCGGCCTAACCCGTTGATCATTATTAGCAATGCGAATCTCTACAGGAAAAGTATGAGTATTGGAATCAATAGTCGGATATATTATATAAACTTTGCCTTTAAACAACTCATCACCATAAGTATCCAATTTTATATCAACAGGCATTCCCTTCTTGATTAATGGGAAACGGGGTTCAGAAACATTAATCATCAACTTAACAGGCGATATTTGCTCAATCACCAACACCGGATTAGCCCCTGTCATATCGCCATTATCATAATTACGAGCAGTTACAATACCGCTAATCGGACTCCTTAACTGAGTATTAACAAGATAGTTTCTGTATTGAGTTTCTTTTACATCCAAATCCATTTTTGCATTATCCCATTCAGCTTTACTAGCACCACCCACCTTATATAATTGGTCTATACGATTAAATTCAACTTTCTGATTTTCTATCTGTAATCTCAGTTGGCGCAAATTGGTTGCATCCAGTTGAACCAATATCTGGCCTTTACTAACTCTATCTCCCACTTCAACAAAGATCTTCTCAATTCGTAAATAAGACTGTGGCATAATATTATTCTTCACATCAGATTCTACCGTAGCCGTATACTCTTCTGTCTGATCAACAGGACGTATTTCTGCCCGAGCTACTTTCACTCTGGGTGTTTCATCAACTTTAACCTCGTTCTTTTTACTACTGCATGCAACCGACATACTTACAAGAATAATTAAAGTTAATGCCTGAACACTTTTTTTCATAACTATGTTGTTTATTATTTTTTTCATTTATCAATATTTTATTTAACCTCATTCAAAGGTTTAATACGAAAGTCCTCATTACCTAATACATAATCCAGATCTGATTTTGCACTCAAATAATCATAAATAGACTGATTATAAGTAAGTTCAGCTTGTGTTAGAGCAACTTGAGAACTATTCATTTCCAAAACGGTTCCTTTTCCTACATCATATCTCTTTGATGAAATCATAAGAGCTTTCTCTGCCATCGCAACTGATTCTTTATTACTTGAGACCTGTTCAAGACTGGCAGACATATTATTTTTATAGCTTGTAACTTGCATATTCAATTGACGCTCTGTATTCGTACGATTTAACTTCATCTCGGCAATATTCAACTTCGCTGTTTTCAATTTTGTGAAATTACTTGCTTTGTATAAAGGTATAACAACACTTAATGCTATATTGGAACTAGGAGTCCAATCATACTTAAAAAAATTCAAATTATTATTATATAAAGACTGATATTGATATGTATATGCTAAACTTGCCGTAGGCATAAAGTTTGTCTTTGCTAAACTTAAATTATGTTGCAACAGACTAACATTCAAATTAAACTGTTTTATCGTCGAGTTATTTGCCAAGTTATCCGGACTTTCTTGTATTTGATTAGCATAAATAGCTGTTTCATAATTAGATAAATTATCATCAACTACTAAATCCACATTTGCTGTTATTCCCATTAAAACCTTTAATTGTATTTTAGCCAAGATAACTGCGTTACTTGCAGAAATCATATTCGGTTTAATACTCCTCATTTGGACTTCGGCACTAATCTTATCATATTCACTAACTGTACCCTGTTTATATTTAGCATTAACAACATTAAAATTGTCTTCTGACTGCTTATAACTCTTTTTCAAAACATCATATGAATCTTGTGATAACATCAAACTATAATAAGCTTTTGTAACCTGATTAATCATATCCAAACGAGACGAACGAGCTTTCTCTTTAGCCAACTCTATATCTACTTTAGTCAATTTCATTGTTTTATATACTGCTGGGGCAAAAATCGGAAGACTTACAGTCAAAGCAGCAGCAGCAGTATTAGCTCCATCTTGTCCCATTTTAAAAGTATTAGACCCTAATTTTAACTGTGCAGCTTTTATCGTATATGTAGAGGTTCCTGTTATTGAAGCTTCGGGCAATAAGTTTTGCCACGCTTCCTGATCAGCTACTTTTTTGAGTTCAATATCCTTATCGGCTACTTTAATCGTAGGATTCTCACTCAATGCAATTTCTATCGCTTTATCAAGAGTCAATTTTAACTGCTCTTGTGCATAAAGTTGGGTAATGCCTGAAAACAAACATAATCCCAATAAACAATCTTTTAATTTCACTCTTCTAATTTTTTTACCTTTTATCATTTTGTTTCTTAAAATCATTCAGAATCTTCAATCCTTTTTCTGTTGAAATACCTCTCATATTAACATACATCATTGTCTTAAAGATCTCTTCCAGAGGAAATTTCTGATATATATCTGACATTGACATAAAATCACCTTGATAACGAAACCAATCTATTAATAGTTCATAGTTAATATCTGATCTAAAAAAGCCTTGTTCTACACCTTTCTGAAAGAATTCAACGACTTCTTGACTATTTTGATCTCTCTCATTAGCTATATATTGTTGTATACGAGAATATTTTCGTACCTCAAAAATGAAATCAGGAGATATTGTTTTAAGCATATTTATATGGAATTGGAAACTTCTCAAAACAATCTCCATAATATTATCAGCCCCTTTGATAGCCTCTTCCATTTTTTGCTTTTTTTTATTATGTAAATAAATAACACAATCATAGAGGAGCTCTTCTTTATCATTAAAGACTTCATAAAGAGTTCGTTTCGAAATAGTCAGCAATGCAGCAATATCATCCATCCTCACCGATTTAATTCCTTTTTTTATGAATTCCTGTGAAGCTTCCTTAACAACTCTTGCACGCAAAGATTCCCCTGAATTTTGTTGTCTTTTCCCTGACTTCATAATAATTTATTAAATATTTTATGCAAAGATATAAAGAAAACTATTTACATTTATAAAAGTTTCCAAAAAGTTTTTTAAATATTGGTTTTTATTTGCTACAATCCGAATCAGTATGTACAAATAATGAACAAAAAGTTTTAAACATATAAATAATATACTTCTGAAAAATTTTGTATTTTTGCTAACTCAAAAAAATTAAAAATACAAAAAATTTATGGTTAAGATAACAAAAGAAGCAGCTTTACTTTACCACTCACAGGGAAAGCCTGGTAAAATAGAAGTTGTGCCTACCAAGCCCTATAGTACGCAAACAGATCTGTCTTTAGCATATTCACCCGGCGTAGCGGAACCTTGTTTAGAAATAGAAAAAGATCCCCAGAAAGCGTATGATTATACTGATAAAGGTAACTTAGTTGCCGTAATTAGTAACGGTACTGCCGTTTTAGGCTTAGGAGATATCGGCGCTATCAGCGGAAAACCTGTGATGGAAGGAAAAGGATTACTTTTCAAAATATATGGTGGAATTGATGTATTCGATATAGAAATAAACGAAAAAGATCCCGAAAAGTTTATTAGTGCTGTCAAAGCTATTGCTCCTACTTTCGGAGGTATAAATCTGGAAGATATCAAAGCTCCCGAATGTTTTGAAATAGAACAAAGACTAAAAAAAGAACTGGATATTCCAGTTATGCATGACGATCAACACGGAACAGCAATCATTTCGTCTGCCGGTCTATTGAATGCATTGGAAGTGGCAGGGAAAAAAATAGAAGAAGTCAAGATTGTTGTAAACGGAGCTGGAGCTGCTGCTATTTCATGTACAAAACCTTATATGTCATTAGGAGCAAAAAAAGAAAACATTATCATGCTGGATAGTAAAGGTGTCATCACAAGTGATCGCCAAGGTTTAAATGAAACAAAAAGATTCTTTGCTACCGATCGTCGTGACATTCACACCCTCGAAGAAGCAATGATAAATGCAGATGTTTTTCTAGGACTGTCAAAAGGAAATATTGTAACTCAAGATATGGTACGCAGCATGGCCAAGAATCCTATTGTTTTTGCTTTGGCCAATCCTGTTCCGGAAATTTCATATGATGATGCAATAGCTTCACGTCCGGATGTATTAATGTCTACAGGACGTTCCGATTATCCAAATCAGATCAATAACGTAATAGGATTCCCTTATATTTTCCGTGGAGCATTGGATACTCGAGCTAGTGCCATTAATGAAGAGATGAAATTGGGTGCCGTACACGCTATTGCTAAATTAGCAAAATTACCTGTACCACAAGTAGTAAACGATGTTTATCATGTCGACAAGTTAAAATTTGGTCCTTCATATTTTATTCCCAAACCTGTCGATCCACGATTAATTACAGAAGTCTCTATGGCTGTAGCTAAAGCGGCTATCGCATCTGGAGTAGCACGTAAAGAAATTACGGATTGGGATGCATATCGCACTCATCTGAAAGAATTAATGGGCCAAGAAAATAAGCTTACTCGCCAACTCTATGAAACAGCACGAAGTTGTCCACAACGTGTCGTATTTGCAGAAGGCATACATCCCAATATGCTAAAAGCAGCAGTACAAGCTAAAGAAGAAGGAATTTGCAAGCCTATATTGTTAGGTAATAATGAAACCATTTCCAAATTAGCCAAAGAATTAGGATTAAAACTGGATGGCATTGAAATAGTCAATCTTCGTCATCCAGATGAAGCTTCCCGCCGCGAACGATATGCACATATTTTGGCAGAAAAACGCGCACGCGAAGGAGCCAATTTTCAGGAAGCTAATGATAAAATGTTCGAACGTAATTATTTTGGTATGATGATGGTTGAAACAGGAGAAGCCGATGCATTTATTACAGGTGTTTATACCAAATATTCTAATACGATTAAAGTTGCTAAAGAAGTTATAGGTATCCGTCCGGAATACAAACATTTCGGAACAATGCATATTTTAAACTCTAAAAAAGGAACTTACTTTGTAGCAGATACTCTCATTAATCGTCATCCGGATACGGAGACATTGATCGATGTAGCTCAGATGACGTATCACTCTGTACGTTTCTTTAATCATGAACCGATCATGGCAATGCTTTCATACTCTAATTTCGGAACAGACCAGCAAGGCAGTCCGGCGAAAGTACACGAAGCGGTTGACTATTTACAAAAAAAATATCCTGATTTAGCCATTGATGGAGAAATGCAAGTAAACTTTGCTATGGATAAAAAACTAAGAGACGAAAAATACCCATTTACACGCCTTAAAGGTAAAGACGTTAATACTCTTATTTTTCCAAACTTAAGTAGTGCTAATTCGGGGTACAAACTCATTCAGGCCATGAGCGACACCGAAGTCATCGGCCCCATTCAAATGGGATTGAATAAACCCATTCATTTTACTGACTTCGAAAGCTCTGTTCGTGACATTGTAAATATTACAACTATTGCTGTCATTGATGCCATTGTAGAAAAACAGAAAAAGAAAAACTGTTCTTCTAAAAAATAAAATGATTTTACCTGACCATCCGATAAGATATTATTTCGGATGGCCTTTTACACCTAATTATAAATATAAATAAAAATGCAAAAGCCCGTATCTAAAACCGCTGCAATTC
>CAZKSK010000157.1:0-5837 GCA_964555225.1 uncultured Bacteroides sp. | reverse complement strand
CCTGATCTACGTGATCATGGTCTAAGTGGAGGTAACAGAATACAAATGGGCTGGAAAGATCGTATAGATATAATGAGATGGATCAATATCGCTCAAAAAATATACGGCGATAGCATTGAAATGGTAGTTCACGGCATATCAATGGGAGCCGCAACAACAATGATGGTATCAGGTGAAAAACAATCACCCTGCGTAAAATGTTTCATAGAAGATTGCGGATACACAAGTGTATGGGATCAGTTCGTAAAAGAATTGAAAGGTCAGTTCAAACTACCGGCCTTTCCACTTATGTACACATCAAGTTTTATTAATAAAATATTATATGGATGGAGTTTTCAAGAAGCCTCATCACTTAATCAGATAAAAAAATGTAAGTTACCCATGTTTTTTATTCATGGCGGATCTGACGCATATGTCCCTACATGGATGGTATATACACTTTATAAGGCAAAGTCGGGAGATAAAAAATTATGGGTGGTTCCCAAAACCACACATGCTATGTCCTATCACAACTACCCTAAAGAATATACGGAAAAAGTAAAAGATTTTACTGATAAATATATCCGATAAATATATTTTTCTGTTCCCCAAAAATATTGTATTTTTGCAACGTATGCGAAAATTCATCCTACTTTTAATTAGTTTATGTTCTTCTTTAGTGCTTACTTGTCAAGCCAAAGAATATGAGGTAAAAGACATTGTCATGGTACATCTACAGGACAAAACGAGATATGTGTGTAATCCTGACAGGATCTTGTCTGAAGGCTGTATTACAAAAATGGATAGCATTCTTTATTCCTTAGAGCAGAAAACAGGAATCGAAACAGTTGTAATAGCGGTGAAACAAATTGCAGGAGATGATTGTTTCGAATTTGCATATCAGGTTGGTAAACAATATGGCATTGGAAAGAAAAAAACGAATAATGGACTTGTTATATTATTGGTAACCGACGAGCGTTGCATTCAATTTGCTACGGGATATGGCATAGAAGGAACTCTTCCCGACGCTATCTGCAAAAGGATTCAAATCAAAGAAATGAACCCTTACTTCAAGAACGGGAAATGGGATGAAGGTATGTTGTCGGGAATTCGTTCTATATATGGATATTTGGATGGAAGTATGGAATACGAGCCTGAAGAGAATTCGGAAGAGACTAATAGTTTAGGTATTATTATGATAGCTATATTTGGATTTTTAGGAATAGGACTTTTTGTATATATCCTTGAATACAAAAAATCCTGTTGCCCTAAATGCAAAAAACATACCATGAAAAGAACCGGAAGCACTCTTATTTCAAACAGAAACGGTATTCGAAAAGAATCTGTAATATACACTTGTACGAACTGTGGATACACGGAAACGCGCGAAGAGACGAATGAAGATGACGATTATAACGGCGGTTTCGGACGAAGAGGTGGAGGTCCTTTTATTTTCGGCGGTGGAGGAGGATTCGGCAATGGTGGCGGATTTAGCGGAGGAAGTTTCGGAGGTGGAAGTTTCGGAGGCGGTGGTGCTGGCTCTAAATTTTAAATGAGAAAATAAATAATTAGAAATATGAAAAATATCATTAAATTCTTTTTGTTGTTTATAACTGTGAATTCTCTAAGCAGTTGCCAATACAATACAATGGTTGACAAACAGGAAGCTGTGAATTCAGCATGGAGCAATGTAGAAAACCAATATCAAAGACGTTCTGATCTGATTCCAAATCTTGTGAATACGGTAAAGGGTTATGCCTCTCACGAAAAAGAAACTCTGGATGCCGTTGTTTCTGCTCGTGCAAAAGCCACGCAAATGACTGTTGATGCAAAAAATCTGACCCCAGAAAAACTGGAAGCTTTTCAAAAAGCGCAAGGTGAAGTAAGCAGTGCTTTAGGCAAACTTCTGGCAATCACAGAAAATTATCCGGAGCTAAAGGCAAATGAGAACTTTCAGGAACTCCAAGCTCAATTGGAAGGAACAGAGAATCGCATCAGTGTAGAACGTCGTACATTTAATGAAGTGACAAAAGACTATAATACATACATCCGGAAATTCCCGAATAACATTATTTCTTCAATGTTCGGATTTGAAAAGAAATCTTACTTTGAAGCAGTAACCGGTGCGGAAAAAGCTCCGGAAGTAAAATTTTAATTATTAAAACCATGAGTAGTAATCAACGTTATATGCAAAGAGGCGTCTCCGCATCCAAAGAAGATGTACATAATGCTATAAAGAATATAGACAAAGGTATTTTTCCACAGGCTTTTTGTAAGATCATTCCAGATATACTGGGAGGCGACCCTGAATATTGCAACATCATGCATGCCGACGGGGCCGGAACAAAATCCAGTCTTGCTTATCTTTATTGGAAAGAAACGGGAGACCTGAATGTTTGGAAAGGCATTGCTCAGGATGCACTTATCATGAATATCGATGATTTATTGTGTGTAGGAGCTGTTGACAATATTCTTGTGTCTTCTACTATCGGACGAAATAAATTACTCATTCCGGGCGAAGTGATTTCTGCAATCATTAACGGCACAGATGAACTCCTTTCCGAGCTTCGGGAGATGGGCGTAGGTGTATATGCCACCGGAGGTGAAACAGCCGATGTAGGTGACTTGGTTCGTACAATCATCGTAGACAGTACTGTAACCTGTAGGATGAAACGTTCCGATATTATAAATAATGCAAATATCCGTCCGGGAGACGTAATTGTAGGACTGGCATCCTATGGTCAGGCTACTTATGAAAAGGAGTATAATGGAGGAATGGGCAGCAACGGTTTGACCAGTGCACGACACGATGTTTTTTCTAAATATTTAGCGGAAAAATATCCTGAAAGTTATGATAAAGCAGTTCCTGAAGATTTAGTCTACAGCGGTAAGCTGAAGTTGACGGATCCTGTTGACGGCAGTCCTTTAAATGCAGGGAAACTCGTTCTCTCTCCGACTCGTACTTATGCCCCGGTTGTAAAAAAACTTCTTGATGCACTTCGTCCGCAAATACATGGAATGGTGCATTGTTCGGGAGGTGCACAAACAAAGATTCTACATTTTATTAACGACAACTGCAAAGTGATAAAAGATAATTTATTCCCGGTACCCCCTCTATTCAAAACAATTAAAGAACAAAGCGGAACGGACTGGGAAGAGATGTACAAGGTATTCAATATGGGCCATCGTTTGGAAGTATATCTTCAGGAAGAACAGGCACAAGAAGTAATAGCTATCAGTAAAGATTTCAATATTGATGCCAGAATCATAGGACGTATTGAAAAAAACGACAGCGACAAAAAAGAATTGATAATCCGATCCGAATTCGGAGAATTTAAATATTAATCTATATATCATAAAATCTAAATGGCTGACAATAATAACATATTGGAAAAATTAGACGGACTGGTAAGTAGATTTGAAGAAGTATCTACTTTGATCAGCGATCCTGATGTCATTACCGACCAGAAAAGATACATCAAGTTAAGCAAAGAATATAAAGATTTGGAAAGTGTTTTGAACATTCGTCAAGAATATATCAAAACGTTAGATGGACTTCAAGAGGCCAAAGATATTCTGGCAAATGAAGACGATCAGGAAATGCGTGAAATAGCGCGTGAAGAAGTAAATAATTGTGAATCAAAAATCCCGGAATTAGAAGAACAAATCAAATTATTACTTGTTCCTGCAGACCCGGAAGATAATCGTAATGCAATCCTTGAAATTCGAGGAGGAACAGGTGGCGATGAAGCAGCTCTTTTTGCCGGAGACTTATTCCGTATGTATAGCAAATATTGTGAAACAAAAGGTTGGAAACTGGAAGTATCCAGTGCAAGTGAAGGAGCCGTTGGCGGTTTCAAAGAAATCATTTGTTATATAAGTGGTGAAAAAGTTTATGGTACTCTTAAATATGAATCCGGAGTTCATCGCGTTCAACGAGTTCCAGCCACGGAAACACAAGGACGTGTACATACTTCGGCAGCATCCGTAGCAGTATTGCCTGAAGCTGAACCCTTTGACGTTGAAATCAATGAAGGAGAAATAAAATGGGATACCTTTCGAAGCGGAGGAGCCGGTGGACAAAACGTCAACAAAGTTGAATCAGGAGTAAGACTACGCTACAACTGGAAAAACCCTAATACCGATATAGTAGAAGAAATCTTAATAGAGTGCACCGAAACGCGTGATCAACCCAAAAATAAAGAACGAGCTTTATCGCGTTTACGTACTTTTATTTACGACAAGGAACATCAAAAATATGTAGACGATATATCTTCACGCCGTAAAACATTAGTTTCTACAGGTGATCGCTCGGCCAAAATCCGTACTTATAATTTTCCTCAAGGTCGTATCACCGACCATCGTATCAATTATACCATATACAATCTTACCGCTTTTATGAATGGAGATATCCAAGACTGTATAAACCATTTAATTGTTGCGGAAAATACAGAAAGATTAAAAGAAAGTGAATTATAAAACCGGAATATAAAACATTTCAAAATATACACAATAAATACGATATGAATAAGAAACAACTTTTTGAAAACATTCAACGTAAAAAAAGTTTTCTATGTGTAGGATTAGATCCAGATATAAAAAGAATACCTACACACCTTCTAAAAGAAAAAAATCCTATTTTTTCATTTAATAAAGCTATTATTGATTCAACAGCACCTTTTTGTATAGGATTCAAGCCCAATCTGGCTTTTTATGAGGCATCCGGACTAATGGGATGGGAAGCCTTACAAAAAACGGTTGAATATATCCGAAAAAATTATCCGGACCAATTTATCATTGCCGATGCAAAACGCGGAGATATAGGAAATACCTCAGACATGTATGCTCGTTCATTCTTTGAAGATTTAAAAGTAGATGCACTGACTGTAGCTCCTTACATGGGAGAAGACAGCGTTTCTCCTTTTTTGAAATATGAAGGGAAATGGGTTATTTTATTAGCTCTGACATCCAATAAAGGCTCTCATGATTTTCAGATGACAGAAAACTCAAAAGGCCAATGTTTGTTTGAAAAAGTATTAATGACCTCACAGCAATGGGGAAATGATGAAAACATGATGTATGTTGTCGGTGCCACTCAAGGAAATCTTTTTGAAAAGATTCGCAAAATAGCCCCTGATCATTTTCTGCTTGTTCCCGGAATCGGGACTCAAGGTGGCTCTCTCGATGATGTTTGCCGCTATGGAATGAATGAAACGTGCGGATTAATAGTCAACTCCAGCAGAGCCATTATTTATGCGGATCGCACAAAAAATTTTGCTAACGCAGCTGCCAATGAAGCCCAAAAAGTACAAAAACAGATGGCGGAACAACTGAAAAAAATTCTTTAATGTCTTCGGAAAGCAAAATAATCAATGATCCGGTATTCGGTTTCATTAACATTCCCAAAGGGTTGTTATTAGATATAGTTTGTCATCCTCTAATGCAAAGATTAACCAGAATAAGACAACTAGGGATGTCTTTTATGGTATATCCGGGAGCACAACATACACGTTTCCAACATTCACTAGGCGCTTTTTATCTTACGAGCGAAGCCATTCGACAATTAACCCATAAAGGAATCTTTATTTTCGATAGTGAAGCTGAAGCCGTACAAGCTGCTATTCTGATGCACGACATAGGTCACGGCCCTTTCTCACATGTTCTTGAAGACACCTTGGTACAAGGTGTAGAACATGAAAAGATTTCATTGATGCTAATGGAAGAAATTAACAAGAATTTTAGAAACGAATTAAGTCTTGCCATACAAATATTCAAAGACGAATATCCTAAGAAATTCTTGCATCAGCTTATCAGTAGCCAATTAGACATGGATCGTTTAGATTATTTGCGTCGAGATT
>CAZKSK010000156.1:0-5860 GCA_964555225.1 uncultured Bacteroides sp. | reverse complement strand
TTTTTTTTCATTTTATCCTCCAAGCTATTCTATTTTATCTAAATAAACTTACGCTTCTCCTTTAGTCGGCATTACAAAGGGAGAAATTGTATTATCCGGTATTTTTATTGTTCCATATGCATCCTCATATTTACTAATATTCTCCTGTAAAGCTATCAACAAACGTTTGGCATGTTCCGATGACAATATGATTCTGGATTTAACTTCAGCCTTAGGCATTCCAGGTAGCATCCTTACAAAATCTACAATAAACTCCGAACTGGAATGACTGATAATAGCTAGATTTGCATAAATACCTTGAGCCACATCTTCTTTCAACTCAATTTGAAACTGATTTTTATCTTCCATACCTTATTATATTATTACTTTTACTTGACAAAGATAATTAGATTTTGACATATATCAATTAATTATCAGGTTTAGTTTCATTTTTTTGCAATTAATAGGCAATTCATTAACTTTGAAAAAGTATTAACTTTAAAATAATTGAACTACTATGAAACAGAGCATTATAATATTTTGCTTCTTTCTATCCGCAAATATCATGAACATTTCTGCACAACAAATTAAGCCGGCTATTCCGCCTGATCCCGACATTGAAGCCCAAGTAGAAAAAACATTAAGTAGAATGACGCTGGATGAAAAGATCGGACAAATGTGCGAAATCACCGTTGATGCAATTACGGATGTTCCTAAAAGTAAAAACGGATTTAAAATTAGCGATACTAAATTAGATGAAGTCATAGGGAAATATAAAGTAGGTTCCATTTTGAATGTTCCATTAAGCATTGCACAGACTCCTGAAATATGGGCGCAAAGTATATGCCAAATAAACAAAAAATCGATGGAAACAATGCAAATTCCGGATATCTACGGTGTTGATCAAATGCATGGAACGACATACACAATGGGAGGAACTTTATTTCCACAAGAGATAAACCAAGCGTCTTCATTTAACCGCCAGATACCTTTTCGTGTATCGGAAATTTGCGCTTATGAAACTAAAGCCGGACTTATTCCCTGGGTATACGCACCTGTTATGGATCTTGGTCGCCAACCGGCATGGAGCCGTATGTGGGAAAGCTATGGAGAAGATTGTTATCTTAATTCGGAAATGGCTCAACAAGCCGTCCGGGGATTTCAAGGTAAAGATCCGAATAAAATCGGGCCCTATAATGTTGCAGCATGCCTTAAACATTACATGGCATACGGCGTTCCAAACAGTGGAAAAGACAGAACACCTTCTTCTGTTTCAGATCGCGAAATGCGCGAAAAATTCTTTATGCCCTTTATGAATGCAATACGTGCAGGGGCTCTTTCTTTGATGGTCAACTCAAGTGTCAATGACGGAATTCCATTTCACGCAAATAAAAAATTTCTGACCGATTGGTTGAAAAAGGGGCTTAACTGGGACGGGATGATAGTAACGGATTGGGCCGACATTAATAATCTATGCGTTCGCGATCACATTGTTGCCACAAAAAAAGATGCTATTGAGATAGCAATCAATGCAGGCATAGATATGTCGATGGTACCATATGAATTGTCATTCTGTGATGATCTGAAAGCCTTAGTTCAGGAAGGACGAGTTTCGATGGATCGTATTGACGACGCAGTTCGACGCATCTTACGACTTAAATATCGTTGCAATCTTTTTGATACAAAAACTTGGGATAATCCTAAAAAGATAATTAAAAATTATCCGGATTTCGGAAGTACAAAGTTTGCTACAGAAGCTTTGAAAATAGCCGAAGAATCTGAAGTACTATTAAAAAATACGGACAATATACTTCCTCTTGCAAAAGGGAAAAAGATTCTCTTGACAGGTCCTAATGCAAATACAATGAGAGGACTGCTGGGCGGATGGAGCTATAGTTGGCAAGGTGACAAAGCTGAAGACTGCGCTACAAAGTATAATACAATATATGAAGCTCTCTGTAATAAATACGGAAAAGATTTTGTTACATTAGTAGAAGGCGTTTCATACAAAAAAAATGGTAATTGGAAAGATGAAGATGCTTCCAAAATAAATGAAGCGGTAAAAGCAGCCACTAATTGCGATGTTATTATAGCTTGTATCGGTGAAAATTCATATGCTGAAACTCCGGGGAATCTTACAGATCTTACTCTTAGTAAAAACCAAAGAGAATTGATAAAAGTATTGGCACAGACACACAAACCGGTAATTCTGATTCTAAACGAAGGACGGCCACGCATCATTGAAGATATAGAACCGTTGTCAAAAGCCGTTATAGATATTATGTTACCTGGTAACTATGGTGGTGACGCGTTAGCTAATCTGCTAGCAGGAGATGCTAATTTCAGTGCAAAACTACCTTTCACTTATCCACATAAAATAAATGCTATTGCGACATACGATTATAAACCTTGCGAAAATATGGGACAAATGGATGGGAATTATAACTATGATTCTGTGATGGATGTACAATGGATGTTCGGATATGGTTTAAGTTATACTCATTATAAATACAGCAATTTAAAAGTTGACAAATCTAATTTTACAGCTGATGACAGCCTCACTTTTAATGTTGATGTTACCAATACCGGAGAAAGAGCCGGAAAAGAACCTGTCCTGCTCTTTATTGGTGATATGATAGCAAGTATCACTCCTGATAATATTCGTTTGAGAGGATTCGAAAAAATAGAACTTCAGCCAGGTGAAACTAAAACTGTCAGTATCAAAATCAAAGGTAGTAATCTTGCTTTTGTAGGAGCCGATAATAAATGGATTCTGGAAAAGGGCAGATTTTATGTAAAATGTGGAGATCAGCAAATTTTTATCAACTGTACTGATACCCATAAATGGGAAAGCCAAAATATTGATTAAAAGAAACATTATGTTATAACCTTCTAAAGGTATTCGAGAAGAACTTAAAATTCATCTTTGAATCGAGATTTATATTTTCATTTCACCTATATGAGATACACGTCTCATATAGGTGGAATGCACGTCCTATGAGTGTGATACATGCGAGTCACAACCATGAAACAAAAAGATATAAAATAAATAAAACATACCCTGCTACACTTTTTTTGATAAAGCATCATAATTATTTGATTTAAAATGCATTATGATGACAGTTATATAAAGGAAAATTTTTTATTCATAAAAGCAAAAAAGGCGATGAACCTAACACAGTTCATCGCCTTCATTTATATATTAAAAATGATTATTTCACATCACTGTAATCTAAGACATTTTTACGGTTAGCAAGAATTCGATCATATTCTTCTTTCGAGCCAACAACAATCTTTTCAAATTCACGCTGACCAGTTCCGGCAGGAATCAAATGTCCACAAATAACATTTTCCTTCATACCTTCCAACTTGTCAACCTTACCATTAATTGCTGCTTCATTAAGTACTTTGGTCGTTTCCTGGAAAGACGCAGCCGACATGAAACTTGAAGTTCCCAAAGCTGCACGTGTGATTCCTTGTAAAATCTGAGTAGATGTTGCAGGTACTGCATCACGAACTTGAACAAGTTTTAAATCCTTACGTTTCAAAACACTATTTTCATCACGCAATTTACGTGCAGTTACAATCTGACCGGGCATCATACTTTCCGAATTTCCGGCATCAACAACTACTTTCTTACCCCAGATACGATCATTCTCATCCATAAACTCAAGTTTATCGACTATCTGTTGTTCCAAGAAACGCGTATCTCCCGGTTCAACGATCTCCACCTTACGCATCATTTGTCGAACAATAACTTCGAAATGCTTATCATTGATCTTCACGCCTTGCAAGCGGTAAACATCTTGGACTTCATTAACAATGTATTCCTGAACGGCAGTAGGTCCTTTTATCGCTAAAATATCGGCCGGTGTAATCGCGCCATCTGACAAAGGTGTTCCGGCACGTACATAGTCATTTTCCTGAACCAAAATTTGTTTAGAAAGAGCAACCAAATATTTCTTGACTTCACCTGTCTTGGATGTAACAATTATTTCTCGGTTACCACGTTTTATCTTGCCCATTGTAATTTCACCATCAATTTCGGAAACTACCGCCGGATTAGATGGATTACGTGCCTCAAACAACTCCGTAACACGAGGAAGACCACCGGTTATATCACCAGCCTTTCCAACGGCACGAGGTATTTTAACCAATATATTTCCAGCTTTAACGTCCTGTCCATCTTCTACAACGACGTGACCTCCTACCGGCAAATTATATGTACGAACAACGCTTCCGTCACTTCCAACAATATCAGCAGAAGGAACTTTATTCTTATCTTTCGTTTCTATGATAATGATTTCACGTAAACCTGTAGCTTCATCCGATTCTACTTTATAAGTAACGTTTTCAATAACATTATCAAATTTAACCTTACCGACAGCTTCTGTAATAATAACTGCATTAAACGGATCCCATTTAGCAATCAGCTTATCTTTAGCTACGATCTCTCCTTCTTTTGCAAATAATTTAGAACCATATGGAACATTGTGTGTAGAAAGAACAATACCCGTATTTACATCAACGAAACGGACCTCTGCTAAACGACCGACAACAATTCTCACAGCTTCTCCATTATCTTCAACGGCATCAACAGTTCTCAGTTCTTCAAACTCAAGACGTGCATCGTGTTTAGCTATGATACTTGCATTTGCAGCAATATTGGCGGCCGTACCTCCTGCATGGAATGTACGAAGTGTTAACTGCGTACCAGGCTCACCGATAGACTGTGCTGCAATTACACCTACAGCCTCACCTTTTTGTACCATACGGCTGGTTGCCAAGTTACGTCCATAACATTTAGCACAAACACCCTTCTTAGATTCACATGTCAATACGGAACGGATCTCAACACTCTCAATTGGAGAATCTTCAATTTGCTGAGCAATATCTTCTGTAATTTCTTCTCCTCCGGCAACAATCAATTCTCCTGTTGTCGGGTGAATAATATCATGGACAGAAACACGTCCCAATATACGTTCATATAAAGTCGAAATAACTTCATCATTGTTCTTCAAGGCAGTACAAACCAACCCACGAAGAGTTCCACAATCTTCTTCCGTTATAATAACATCATGAGAAACATCAACAAGACGACGGGTCAAATAACCGGCGTCTGCCGTTTTCAATGCAGTATCGGCCAAACCCTTACGAGCTCCGTGAGTAGAGATAAAATATTCCAACACAGACAAACCTTCCTTAAAGTTTGAAAGAATTGGATTTTCAATAATTTGTGCTCCCTCCGCTCCCGCTTTTTGCGGTTTTGCCATCAATCCACGCATACCGGACAACTGACGAATCTGTTCCTTAGAACCACGGGCTCCCGAATCCAACATCATATATACAGAGTTAAATCCTTGGTCATCTGTAGAAATAGTTTTCATCAAAATATTTGACAAATCGGAATTAACATGCGTCCAAGTATCAATAACCTGATTGTAGCGTTCATTATCTGTAATGAAACCCATGTTATAATTCATCATGATCTGCTCGATTTCTTCATTACCACGACGGACAAGATCTTCTTTTTCTTTCGGGATGATAATATCACCCAAGTTGAATGACAGGCCGCCTTTAAAGGCCATATAATAACCCAAGTTCTTAATTCCATCCAAGAAATTTACAGCCTTGGCAACACCAACCTTTTTAATTACTTCACTGATAATATCACGTAAAGATTTCTTTGAAATAACAGTATTGATAAAACCGACTTCTTCAGGAACAATTTCATTAAAAATAACACGTCCAACAGATGTTTCACGCATTATATTAGTAATATTTTTATTCTCGTCGAGGTCTTTAACAATCACTTTTACCAAAGCATGAATATCTACCTTTCCTTCATTGTATGCAATCAAAGCCTCTTCAGGTCCATAGA
>CAZKSK010000155.1:0-5883 GCA_964555225.1 uncultured Bacteroides sp. | reverse complement strand
TAGAAGTTAACATGTATGCTATACGGGAACGAATCAACCAATTATATTTCGGGGCATTATTAATTGACGAACAACTAAAACAAAATGATATCTATGAAAATGATTTACAAAAAAATCTTTATAAGATATCTTCTTATGTAAAAAATGGCATTGCTAATCAAGCAGATATAGATGCCGTCAAAGTAGAGCTACTAAAAACTGTACAAAATAGAGTTCAACTCACGCATTCCCGAAAAGCATATATTGAGATGCTCTCTTCTTTTATAGGAGAAAGACTAGAAAACAATGTTATCTTGGAAAAGCCATCTATTCCTACTACAAATAAAATAGTAATAAATCGTCCTGAATTACAGTGGTATGATGCACAAATACGAACTTATGCTACCCAACGTTTAGCCCTTAAGGCTGACATTATGCCGAAGTTAGGACTATTCCTTACAAGCGGATACGGAAGACCCGGATTAAATATGCTAGATAATAATTTCAAGACTTATTATATTGGCGGTATAAAACTTTCCTGGAATTTATCAAGTTTATATACGCATAAAAATAGCAATAGACTTATTAATAACCAAATAAATACTGTTCAATCTCAAAAGGAAACATTTCTCCTAAATACACAAATGGATGTTTCTCAAAAAGAAAATATTATAAGTTCATATAAGGAACAATTGAGATATGATGATGAAATAATTACTTTACGTAAATCCGTGAAACAATCTTCCGAAGCAAAAATGGCCAATGGAACTTTGTCTGGTATTGATCTTGTAAGAGATATCAATGCTGAAAATCTTGCCATACAAGACAAAAGTCAACACGAAATAAAAATGCTTTTTGAAATATATAATTTGAAATTCACAACAAATAATTAAAATGCAAATATATGAAAACATCAAATTTATTGTTCATTAGTACTGCGCTGCTATTAGGATCTTGCGGAAATAAAGACAACGATTATGATGCATCAGGTATCTTTGAATCAACAGAAGTTATTGTATCTGCCAAAGGGAATGGCGAAATTATGCAATTCAATATCGAAGAAGGACAAACTGTTTCTCCGAAGACTTCGATCGGATATATAGATACCCTTCAGTTATTCTTAAAAAAGGAACAAATGATGTCCATGCAAAATTCTACTCGCAGCCGTTTAATGGATAAAAACAAACAATTAGCTGCTACCCGCCAACAAATTTCAATTCAAGAACGAGAAAAAAAACGCTTTGAAAATCTTGTTAAATCAAATGCAGCTTCTCAAAAACAAGTAGATGACATTAATTATCAAATTGAAGTCCTCCAAAAGCAGCTGACGGCACAATCGGAACAGGTAAATAACACCAATAACAGTTTAACTAACGAAAGTTCGGGTGTTGGTGCACAAGTTGCACAAATTAACGACCAAATTAGAAATTGTATTATCCAAAGTCCCATTACCGGTACAATTTTAACTAAATATGCAGAACAAGGAGAATATGCTATTCCGGGAAAAGCCTTGTTCAAAATAGCAAACATTAATGAAATGAAACTTCGGGCATATCTCACAGCCGACCAACTTACAGCTATTAAAATCGGTCAAAAAGTAAAAGTATATGCAGATCAAGGAAAATCAGGTAGAAAAGAATATCAGGGAACGGTCTGCTGGATATCGGATAAGGCCGAATTTACTCCTAAGACCATACAAACACGTGATGAACGAGCAAATCTTGTATATACAGTAAAAATAGCTGTAAAAAATGACGGACTAATAAAGATAGGGATGTATGGTGATATAAAATTCTAACAATCATGGCAATCGTTTCTGTACAAAAATTGAACATGCATTACGGCAATATCTGCGCTCTGCATGATATAAACTTCGAGGCGAATGAAGGTGAGATATTTGGTATCATAGGGCCAGATGGAGCAGGGAAAACGACTCTCTTTCGTATCCTCACTACTCTTATTCTTCCCGAAAGCGGACATGCCCAAGTAGCAGGTTTTGATGTAATAAAAGATTACAAAACCATCCGTACACTGATTGGTTATATGCCGGGAAAATTTTCATTGTATCAAGATCTTACTGTCGAAGAAAATCTAGAATTTTTCGCTACGGTCTTTCATACAACACTTGAAAAGAACTATAGCCTCATTGAAGATATTTACAAACAAATAGAACCTTTCAAAAAACGTAGAGCGGGAAAACTATCCGGAGGAATGAAACAAAAGCTGGCCTTAAGTTGTGCGCTAATACATAAACCTAAAGTATTATTTCTCGATGAGCCAACTACCGGGGTAGATCCGGTCTCCAGAAAAGAATTTTGGGAAATGCTTCGTAAACTTAAAAATCAAGGATTAAGTATTCTTGTATCTACCCCTTATATGGATGAAGCATCTCTTTGTGATCGTATTGCACTTATTAAAGACGGCAAGTTTTTGGAGATCAATACGCCACAAGGTATAACCGATAATTATAGTGAAACTTTATGGTCTGTAAAAAGCGAAAAGATGCATGTCCTACTGAAAGATTTACGTAACTGCCTAATGGTAAAGACTTCATTTTCCTTTGGTGATTCTTATCATGTAACAATGAATAAAGGAATAACTCCTATGGATCTGAAAAAATATCTAATAACAAAAGGGCACAAAGAAATAACTATTAAAACCATACCAACAACAGTAGAAGACTGTTTTATGTTACTAGCTAAAAAGGAAAAAATATGACACGTCAAAATGTTATAAAAACAGAAGAACTCACCAAACGGTTCGGCAACTTTGTTGCAGTAGATCATATCACATTAAATGTGTATGAAGGTGAGATATTTGGTTTCCTCGGAGCAAACGGTGCAGGTAAAACCACAGCTATGAGAATGCTATGCGGATTGAGCCATCCAACTTCAGGAAAAGGAACTGTAGCCGGATTTGACATATTCCGAGAATCTGAAATGGTAAAGAAACATATCGGTTATATGAGTCAGAAATTTTCTCTGTATGAAGATTTGAAAGTATGGGAAAACTTTCGCCTTTTCGGAGGTATATATGGAATGAAAGACAAAGAAATTAAACAAAAGACCGAATTATTATTGAAAAAACTGGGATTTGAAAAAGAACAAAATTCTCTTGTAAAATCATTACCGTTAGGATGGAAACAAAAATTGGCTTTCTCCTTGTCTATCTTTCATGAACCGAAAATTGTGTTTCTTGATGAACCGACTGGAGGTGTCGATCCGGTAACCAGACGTCAATTTTGGGAATTGATCTATGAAGCAGCCGATAGAGGTATTACTGTTTTTGTCACTACTCATTATATGGACGAAGCCGAATATTGTGACCGTTTATCAATCATGGTAGACGGACAAATCAGAGCATTAGACTCTCCTAGTAATCTCAAAGAAAAGTTTCATGTACAAAGCATGGATGATGTTTTTCATTTATTAGCACGGGAAGCAACCCGAACAGACAATTAAAAAATATGAAACAATTTATATCATTCGTCAGAAAAGAATTTTATCACATTTTGCGTGACAAACGAACAATACTCATTGTCCTTTGCATGCCTATCGTGCAAATCATACTTTTCGGTTTTGCTATCACCAATGAAGTAAAAAATGCTAAAGTTGCTGTATTCGATCCCTCACACGATGTAGAAACTACACGTATAAAGCAAAGAATAGAATCAAGCTCTTACTTCACTATTGTTGATGAAATAAAAGATTACAAACAAATCAGTGAAATATTCAAAAAAGGAAAAGTCAACCTAGTTCTTGTATTTAACGAAAATTTCGCTGAGAATCTCATTCATACAGGAGATGCATCCATACAAATTATAGCTGACGGTTCAGAACCTAACCAAGCAAGTTCCCAAGTTGGATATATCAGTCAGATACTTAGTTCATACCAACAGGAACTTATGCAACAATATCATATTCCTTTCAACATAGAGCCTAACATTCATATGCTCTACAATCCGCAAAGGAAAGATGCATATAATTTCGTACCCGGAGTAATGGGTATCATTATGATTCTGATATGTGCCATGATGACTTCCATAGCCATCGTACGTGAAAAAGAAACCGGTACAATGGAAATCTTATTAGCGTCCCCGATTAAACCCCTTCATATCATCATTGCAAAAATGATTCCGTATATGGCATTGTCTCTTATTAATCTCACAAGCATACTGTTACTAGCCACTTTTGTTCTGGGTGTACCCTCTGGAAATCTCTTTTGGTTAATCATATTATCCATTCTATTTATCATTCTGTCGTTATCGTTGGGCCTATTAATTTCCACTCTGGTACAAACACAAGCTGCCGCTATGCTTGTCTCGGCGATGGGATTAATGTTACCAACCATTCTTTTATCAGGAATAATCTTCCCTATAGAGAGTATGCCTGTTCCTTTGCAATACCTATCGGTCATAATTCCTGCTCGATGGTACATATCCGGTCTACGCCAGTTAATGATTCAAGACGTAAATGTACAATATGTATTACAAGAATTTTCTATTCTTGCCTTTATGGCTTTCGTACTGATAACTGTCAGTTTGAAAAAATTTAAAATCAGATTAATGTAATAGAACCATGTTAAAATATTTATTAGAAAAAGAAATTAAACAACTTCGCAGGAATTCCTTTATTCCAAAAATGATTTTCATTATGCCTATAGTAATGATGTTTATTATGCCATGGGCGGCCAATCAAGAAATTAAAGGGATCAAACTGAGCATAGTAGATCAGGATCACAGTAGTATATCGCAAAAGTTGGTACAAAAAATTCCGTCATCCGGTTACTTTAAACTTACTGACTACTCATCAAACAATGAACAGGCACTAAAAAGTATAGAATCAGGTAAAGCTGACGTTATCTTGGAATTACCAAATAAATTCGAACATGATTTATACACAAAAGGATCTGTTCCTGTTATGATATCTGCTAATGCAGTCAACGGGATGAAAGCCGGATTAGGTTCTCAATATCTGACAAGTATTTTAAATGATTACTCTACTGATCTAAGAAACAAAAATGGAATAACCACAAACCTATCAGGCATTCCACGTTTCAAAATAATGCCGGAATATAAATTCAATCCTCATCTCGATTACAAAGTTTATATGATTCCGGCTCTGATGGTCATGCTTCTTACAATAATTACCGGATTCCTACCGGCACTTAACATAGTCAGCGAAAAAGAGAAGGGAACTATAGAACAAATAAATGTCACGCCTGTTTCGAAAAGTATATTTATCTTGGCCAAACTTATTCCCTACTGGATCATAGGTCTCGGCGTTTTTACAATCTGTCTTTGCATCGCCGCTTTGGGATATGGACTATACCCTACAGGTAATTTATTGGTCATCTATCTTTTCACTCTCATTTATATCCTTGTCGTTTCCGGAATGGGTTTGGTTATATCTAATTATTCCGAAACAATGCAGCAAGCCATGTTTGTAATGTGGTTTTTTATTATGATATTGATATTAATGAGTGGACTCTTCACCCCTATCACTAGTATGCCTCAATGGGCACAAAACATTACCCTCCTTAATCCTTTGCGATATTTCATTCAAGTAATGCGCCAGGTTTATCTCAAAGGAAGTGGATTTATGGATTTATTACCCAATTTTTTTGCCCTTTGCAGCTTTGCACTCATATTAAATATATGGACGGTCTTGAGCTATAAAAAAAGCAGTTAATGAATCAACTTAATACGGAAATATTATAGTTATATATAAACATTCAAATACATATAAAGATCATCAATTTATATAAACCTGAAATAAAGAATTCAGATCCTAAACTGATAAAAATATGATAGAAACCTTTTCTTTAATTGCAACAGGAAATATCATTGGACGGAATCAGCGACCAAAATTCAAATTGATATAACAATTTGAATTTTGGTCGCTG
>CAZKSK010000154.1:0-5899 GCA_964555225.1 uncultured Bacteroides sp. | reverse complement strand
AAACTCAGATTGGAGATGGAAAAAGAAAATAATGACAACATTACCAATCGCATTTTATCTGTTTTTTATAAAAATTCTAATGATTTTATTTCTACACTACTTGTCGGCAACAACATTGCACTTGTTATTTATGGTATTCTAATGGCCCAGCTCATTAAAGGAATGTTATTTAGTTTCCTTGGAGACGGTCTTTTACTTGTCCTTATAGAAACAATCTTTTCCACTCTAATCATTTTAGTTACAGGAGAATTTATACCCAAAACTCTTTTCAAAATTAATCCGAATGCTACACTGGAATGGTTTGCCATTCCGGCTTTTCTATGCTATATCATTCTATACCCCATTTCTAAAGTATCATCATATTTTTCATTTCTTATATTAAGAATGTTCGGAGCTAAAATTAAAAAAGATAATAAAGACAAATCATTTACGAAAGTTGATTTGGATTACTTTATTCAATCAAGTATAGATAATACCTATGAAAAGGAAGACATAGATGATGAAGTAAAAATATTTCAAAACGCACTGGATTTTTCAAGTATAAAAGTTAGAGACTGCATGATTCCTAGAACTGAAATCGTTGCGGTTGATACCAATTGTCCTTTGGAAGAACTGAAATCAGTATTTATAGAATCAGGGAATTCAAAAATTCTTGTTTACAAAGATAATATTGATAAAATAATAGGATATATTCATTCTTCGGAAATGTTTAAAGATGCAGAAAATTGGATGAATCATATCCGTCAAATGCCTATTGTTCCGGAAACGATGCAGGCACAAAAACTCATGAAAATCTTTATGCAACAGAAAAAATCACTGGCTGTAGTAGTTGATGAATTTGGAGGCACGTCAGGCATTGTATCTTTAGAAGATTTAGTTGAAGAAATTTTTGGAGAGATAGAAGATGAACATGACAATACGTCATACATTGCAAAAAAAATAGGGGAAAACGAATATATTCTATCTGCCAGATTGGAAATAGAAAACGTAAACAAACAATTCGGACTTGACTTACCGGAATCGGATGAATATGTCACAATAGGCGGACTCATTCTGAATGAGTATCAGAGTTTTCCTAAATTACACGAAGTTATTAAATTTGATAATTATGAATTTAAAATCATAAAGATTTCAACGACAAAAATTGAATTGGTAAAACTAAAAGTGCTAAAATAAAGTTTTTTTAAAAAAAGTAGATTATTCAGTTCATTTTTTGTACCTTCGTGCGCTATATTATGAAAAGACGAAAATAATAACAAAATAAACAATAAATTAAATGGCAACATTACAAAAAATCAGAAGCAAAGGGCCCTTATTGGTCATTGTTATCGGTCTCGCATTGTTTGCATTTATTGCAGGTGATGCCTGGAAAGTTTTACAACCGCACCAAGGTGCTCAAAGTGCCGGAAATATTGATGGAGATAAGATTTCAGCACAAGATTATCAAAAACTTGTTGATGAATATTCTGAAGTTATCAAATTCACAAATGGATTATCAGCATTGAATGATGATCAATTAACACAGGTAAAAGATCAAGTATGGCAAAATCTGGTTAACTCCAAACTTATTAAAAAAGAGACCGATAAACTAGGTTTAACAGTTACAAAAGAAGAAATTGAAGATGTGATCGACAAAGGTACTAACCCTATGCTTCTGCAAACTCCATTCAGAAATCAACAGACTGGAGCTTTTGATAAAGACATGTTGAAAAAATTCTTGGCAGAATATGCAAAAATGGATGTAAAAAAGATGCCTGCACAATATAGCGAATATTACCAAAAGTTATACAACCTGTGGACATTTATAGAAAAACAACTTACTGAAAGTCTTTTGGAACAAAAATATCAGAATTTCATTTCAAAATCGCTAATTTCAAATCCAGTAGAAGCAAAACAAAATTTTGATGAACGAACCATCCAAATGGATTTGCAACTTGCTGCGATTCCTTATTCCTCCATTCCAGACGCAAGTATCAAGGTTTCAGATTCAGATTTGAAAAATCTTTATGATAAGAAAAAAGAACAATTCAAGCAATTGGTAGAAAGCCGCGATATCAAATATGTTGATGTTCAGGTAAAGGCTAGTGCTGCAGACCGCAAAGCATTACAACAAGAAATTACGGAATACACTAACCAATTAGCAAATACAAATAGTGATATAGCAGCATTTGTACGTTCTACAAGTTCCACTGTTCCATACAGTGAAGTTCCTGAAAGCAAAACAGCCTATCCATCTGATATAGCAGCACGTCTGGATTCAACTGCTACAGGTCAAGTATACGGACCGTATTTTAATGAAAGTGATAATACATTTAATTCATTCAAAATTATATCTAAAACTAGTATAGCCGATTCGATTCAATTCCGCCAGATTCAAGTAACAGCCGATAGTGAAGCTAAAATAAAAACCCTTGCTGACAGTATTTATAATGCATTGAACAAAGGTGCAGATTTTGTCACTATTGCTAAAAAATACGGTCAAACAGGAGAAAGCAATTGGATGACGTCCAAGAACTACGAAGGTGGTGATTTAACTGGTGATAATGCAAAGTATATCAACACACTGACAGGCATGGGTGTAAATGAAATCAAAAATTTGGCTATAGGTCAAGCTGATGTTATTATTCAAGTATTGAATAAAAAGAACATGGTAGCAAAATACAATGTTGCCGTTATCAAACGCACTAACGAATTCAGTAAAGAAACTTATAATAAAGCCTATAATGATTTCAGTCAGTTCATTGCTTCCAATCCTACATTAAAGGATATGCAAGCTAATGCAGAAAGAAAAGGATATCGCTTGCTAGACCGTCAGGATCTATATAGCAACGAGCATAATGTATGTGGCATCCATTCCACACGTGAAGCTATGAAATGGATTTTCGCTTCTAAGAAAGGAGATGTTTCTCCTTTATATGAATGTGGCGATAATGACCATTTATTGGTTATCGCAACAACGGGAATAAACAAAAAAGGCTATGCCCCGATTGAAAAAGTCAAAACTATGTTACAGGCCGAAATTATCAAAGACAAAAAAGCTGAAAAGTTAATGGGTCAGATTGCTCAAATAAAATCAATTGCTACAGCTAAATCTGTTGCTAATGTTCAAACTGACACCATCAAACACGTAACTTTTGCTGCACCGGTATTTGTAGGTATGACACGTGCCAGCGAACCCGCTCTTGCAGGAGCTGCAGCAAAAACGGCTGTGAATACTTTAAGCAAACCTGTTAAAGGTAATGCTGCTGTATACGTATTCCAAATCTACAATAAGCAGAAAACAAATGAGAAATTTGATGAAAAGACTGAAGAATCTACTATTTCGCAAATGTCTCTTAGAGCTGCAAGCCGTTTTATTGCCGATCTATATCAAAAAGCAGAAATAGAGGATACGCGCTATTTGTTCTTCTAAATAATTCTGATTAAAAACATAAAAAAAGAGGTTCGGCCAATTGTCGAACCTCTTTTTTATCATTATTATTTATAAACTATTAATTGTTCTCCGGACGAAGTTTACGTACGGTAACAGCTGTTTGCCACATTTCACTTTCACGCAATTGGCGTAATTCTTCATTTAATTTCTGACGATAATCAGGTTTTGAGTTAGAATCTATTGAAATTTGAGCCTCATTACCGGTTTTTACACTATGATACAATTTTTGCATAACAGGTTTAATGGCATCATGGAACGGTCCCATCCAATCCAAAGCACCACGCTGTGCTGTAGTCGAACAATTGGCATACATCCAATCCATTCCTTTCTTTGCAAAAAGAGGCATAAGAGATTGGGTCAACTCCTCTACAGTTTCATTGAATGCCTCGGAAGGAGTATGTCCGTTTTCGCGAAGCACCTCATACTGTGCTGAAAGAAGTCCCTGAATTGCACCCATCAAAGAACCACGTTCTCCTGTCAGATCAGAATAAACTTCACGTTTGAACGTCGTTTCAAACAAATATCCGGAGCCAATGCCAATGCCCAAAGCCAGACAACGTTCTGTTGCATGCCCTGTAGCATCCTGAAATACAGCAAAAGAAGAATTCAAGCCACGACCTTCCAAGAACATAGTACGAAGAGATGTACCTGAACCTTTAGGAGCAACCATGATAACATCAACATCCGACGGAGGAATAATTCCTGTACGATCATTGAATGTGATACCAAAACCATGAGAGAAATATAAAGCTTTCCCTTTTGTCAAGTTTTTCTTTACTGTAGGCCACATTTCAATTTGCGCAGCATCTGACAATAAAAACTCAATGATTGTTGCTTTTTCACAAGCTTCCTCAATTTCAAAAAGAGTTTTACCGGGGACCCAACCATCAGCAACAGCCTTATCCCAAGTTTTACTCTTACGTTGTCCAACAATAACATTAAATCCATTATCACGGAGATTCAAAGACTGACCAGGACCCTGAACACCGTAACCAATAATTGCAATTGTCTCATTTTTCAATACTTCACGTGCCTTTTCCAATGGAAATTCTTCGCGGGTTAATACATGTTCCACAACACCGCCAAAATTCATTTCTGCCATTTTATTATAATTTTTATGTGGTTAATATACCACGTTATTAAATAATTAAATAAATATCACTTTACTGCGGCAAACAATCTCTTTGCCATTTTTCATAATTTCTATTTCATACTCGTTTTCCTTTTTCTGTTCCTGATAAAAAGAAAGCGTATCACCATAATAACTCTCGGCAACATATGCCACTTCAAATCTTTTTACCCGTTTTTCCTTGAATTGGTCAATCGAAAACAAATCCAACACATGTTCTATGTATTTAATGCTATTCACATGTCCATTGATATCAATATCACTATATTGTACAATATAATCCCGAACCGGATCCAAATTCTCACTCACGTTGATTCTGCCGGGTCTATCTATCGGACAAGGATTTTCAATGATATAATCTATTATATTTCCTCCATGAAGTGCAAATAAATTTGCAGGTTTTCGTGTCTCCTGACTGATCATAGCCCATATGGAACGTGCATAACCCATCGATTGACCTTTCTTATCCAAAATCTTGAAATTACGATTCGTAAACAACTTATATACGTCTTCAACCCATGTCTGTATCGAAAACGCTTCATACTGCTGGGGAAAGCGATCCAACTCAACAGCCAGCCTTGACAACACCCAAGTGTAATGATTTTCATTCAGAGTTGTTATGCCAAATCCTCTTTCTTTAGCATGATAACCTGCACAATTTAAAAAATGATTACCCAACACGCTCAATGTCAGATTTCCTTTAAAATCAACATGAAAAGGTTCTGCAACAAACCGATAGGTCCCGATTTTATTTTCTTCCATATTTAATCATTCCTTTTTGAAGCCAAATATTTCGCTTCACGATCAGCAATATATGCATCCAACCGCTCTACATTACCTTTGGTAATGGCAATTCGACCGGAACGGACAAACTGAATTACACAGTCATACTCTTTCAATCCCTCATACAAAGATATAATCTCATCGGTCATACCTGTTTTCTCTACGATAGCATATGTGGGGTTCACCTCAACTATCATTGCATTATGTACACGCACAACTTTTGATATATTTTTATTTTCCAACAAATTCGATGTCGATATCTTATACAAAGCCGTCTCAAGAATAAAAACATCTTCATCCGTATAGTAATTGGCCTGAAGAACTTCTATTTTTTTCCCTATCTGCTTGGTTATCCGTGAAATCGTATCCTCATCACTCATTGCCGTAATGGTATACTTATGAACACCTTGAGTAGATGAAGCCGAAACATTCAGACTTTCAATATTTACTTGCCTACGGGTAAATACCGCCGTTATCTGATTAAGCACTCCGGCAATATTCTCCGAATATACTATTAAGGTATATAATATCTTATTCATAATCTATTTCTTTAA
>CAZKSK010000153.1:0-5929 GCA_964555225.1 uncultured Bacteroides sp. | reverse complement strand
GTGGTGTCGGTGCATTACTCACGTCATCTGGTCAGGCAGCTAACTTCTACGCTGTATTTAATATTTGTGAAGCAGGGGATCATTTCGTTTGTTCTTCCACAATTTATGGTGGAACGTTTAATTTATTTGGAGTTACAATGAAGAAGCTAGGCATTGATGTTACATTCATTGATGCAGATGCCAGTGAAGAAGAAATCAGCAAAGCTTTTCGCCCCAATACTAAAGCTCTCTTTGGTGAAACGATTTCCAATCCTGGCGGCAATGTTCTTGACATAGAAAAATTCGCTAAAATAGCCCATTCTCATGGTGTACCCTTAATTGTTGATAACACATTCGCAACTCCTATTAACTGTCGTCCATTCGAATGGGGAGCGGATATTGTAACCCACTCTACAACAAAATATATGGATGGGCATGCTACATGTGTAGGAGGTGCTGTAGTTGATAGTGGTAATTTTAATTGGGATGCATATGCTGATAAATTCCCGGGACTAACGACTCCTGATGAATCATATCATGGATTGACTTATACGAAGAGATTCGGTAAATTGGCCTATATAACAAAAGCCACAGCACAATTAATGCGTGATTTAGGTTCGATTCAAGCTCCTGAAAATGCCTTTTTACTTAATCTCGGATTAGAGACTCTTCATCTACGAATTGCGCAGCATTGTAAGAATGCACTAAAAGTAGCTGAATACTTAAAAAATAATGAAAAAGTAGCTTGGGTACACTATTGTAGTCTTCCTGACGACAAATATTACAAACTTGCTCAAAAATATTTACCAAACGGCTCATGTGGTGTCATTGCTTTTGGACTGAAAGGAAGCAGAGACGAAGCTATTAAATTTATGGATAATCTAAAACTTGCTTGTATTGTAACACATGTAGCAGACGCTCGTACATGCGTACTACATCCGGCAAGTCACACTCACCGGCAGCTCTCTGATGAACAATTAATTGAAGCAGGTGTTGCCCCTGATTTAATTCGTCTATCCGTTGGCATTGAAAATGTAGATGATATCATTGACGATCTTAAACAAGCCATGGACGAATAAATTATTAATGTAAAAAGAAAGCTACTAAAGTTCTCAAGGAAAAGAATAAAGTAGCTTTCTTAGATTATTATTTCAATCAAAAAAATTTAGGGTTGTACTGGAATTGAGAAATCGCGAACATTGCTTACCTTTCCACTTTGTTCAACTGCATATACTCGAAAAACAGCCTCTCCATTTTGAACTTTGCTACCGGAATGAACAAAAGCAGTATAACGAATTCCATCATGCGCCTCAATCTTCTCAACGCCTGCTGAAGGAGATATATAGATATTCTTTTGCCCTGATATTTCCTCAACCATTGGAGTTACATCTAGAACAGGGTAATCTGTATCATTTACTACCTCAAAAATAATTTTACACTCTTCATTAGAATTTATAATTTGGTTTCGTCCATCATCTATAAATCGGATATTCTGCACTTTTAAAACAGACTGTCTTGACAGTGGTATATGAGTACCTGATTCTTTTGATGAATAAGTAGGAGTAGCATCAGGAGCATTTTCAACCATAAGATCATTATTCTGCTTCTTAGGAGTAGAAATAGCATTGCCAATAGCAGCACCTGCTATTGTACCAATAAGTGAACCCCACATTTGTCCTCGGTAATCGCCGTAACGACCTCCGCTATCGCCAATAATTGAACCTAAAATACCACCAGCCTGTGCTCCGGCCATGATAACGCCAGGATTTCCTTCAGCGCCGTTGGGTCCACAACTTGTCAGCATAAGAACTGCAAAGAAAATAACTAATAACTTTTTCATCATGATTTGTTTTATTATCGCAAAAATAAGCAATATTTGAATTAATGTATATTACATTGGTTCGAAAAAAGATAAAAGGGTTTAATAAACAGACGAAACGAAGTTTTTTTAGAATAAAAAAGGTCACCCTCAAAAAGGATGACCTTATATTTATAATCAATGTAGAATTATTCAGCTTTTGAATCTTCTTCTTTCTCAGAACTAGCAACTGAAGCCTCTTCTGTTTTTACCTCCTCTGCTGCGGGCACTTCTTCGGCTTTTTGTGCAGCTTTCTTGGAACGACGAGTACGTACCGGCTTTTTAGTTGCATTCTTAGCCATATTTTCATTGTAATCAACTAATTCGATAAAACACATTTCTGCATTATCTCCTAAACGATTACCCGTTTTAATAATTCGGGTATAACCTCCCGGACGATCTGCTATTTTTACTGAAATTTCTTTGAAAAGTTCCGTAACAGCAAACTTATCTTTTAAATTTCTGAATACAACACGACGTGAATTGGTTGTATCTTCCTTTGATTTAGTAAGTAAAGGCTCTACAAATTTCTTCAACGCTTTAGCCTTTGCAACAGTCGTAGTGATTCTTTTGTGCTTAATCAAAGAAACTGCCATATTTGATAACATAGCACCTCTGTGAGAAGCAGTACGACCCAAATGATTGAATTTTTTATTATGTCTCATTTTTTATTCTTTATCTAATTTATACTTAGAAATATCTGTTCCAAACGACAGATTCAGACTCTCGAGCAAATCATCAAGCTCAGTGAGCGATTTCTTACCAAAGTTTCTAAATTTCAACAAATCAGTTTTATTATATTGTACTAAATCGCCTAAAGTTTCAACATCAGCAGCCTTCAAGCAATTGAGAGCACGTACTGAAAGATTCATATCAACGAGTTTAGTCTTCAACAATTGACGCATATGAAGAACTTCTTCATCGAATTCTTCATTACCATCAACATCTGCATTCTCAAGAGTAATCTTTTCATCCGAGAACAACATAAAATGATAAATCAAAATTTTTGCAGCTTCTTTCAAAGCTTCCTTTGGGTGTATGGAACCATCTGTTGTAATTTCAAGAATTAACTTCTCATAGTCTGTTTTTTGTTCTACACGATAATCCTCAGTATAATACTTGACATTACGAATCGGTGTGTAAATGGAATCGATAGGAATAACATTAACATCGGTACAATATTCGCGATTTTCATCTGCCGGAACATACCCTCTGCCTTTATTAATTGTGATATCGATTTGCATTGTTGCTTTAGAATCTAAATGGCAAATAACCAATTCAGGATTTAACACTTCAAATCCGGTCAAATACTTACCTATATCACCTGCTTTAAATTCAGTTGAATTTTCAACAGTAATACTAACTTTTTCGTTTTCGAACTCCTCTACAATTTGTTTGAATCTTACCTGCTTCAGATTCAAAATGATGTTGGTAACATCTTCCTTTACTCCTGGAACTGATGAAAATTCGTGCTCAACGCCTTCTATACGAATAGTATTGATCGCGAACCCTTCAAGAGAAGAAAGAAGGATGCGGCGCAAAGCATTACCTATCGTAATACCAAAACCTGGCTCAAGCGGACGGAATTCGAATTTCCCGAATTTTGAGTCAGCCTCCAACATCAATACTTTATCAGGTTTTTGAAATGCTAATATCGCCATGAATTAATTATTATTTAGAATACAATTCAACAATCAAATGCTCTTTAATATTTTCAGGGATATCAGCTCTTTCAGGAACATGCAAAAGTTTGCCTGTTTTTGAAGAATCATCCCATTCCAACCATGGGTACTTACTGTGATTGAATCCAGCGAGAGAATCACCAATTACTTCCAACGATTTAGATCTTTCACGTACACCGACTATCATACCCGGCTTAACGGAGAAAGAAGAAATGCTGACGACTTTACCATCGACGGTAATATGTTTATGATTTACCAATTGACGAGCAGCAGCTCTTGTAGGAGCAATACCTAAACGATAAACAACATTATCTAAACGTGACTCTAAGCTCTGTAATAAGATCTCACCTGTAATTCCATTTGCATTAGCTGCCTTGACAAACATGTTACGGAATTGTTTTTCCAATACTCCATAAGTATATTTTGCCTTTTGCTTTTCTGCTAACATCACACCATATTCAGAAGTCTTTCTTCTTCTTGAATTTCCGTGCTGTCCAGGAGGATAATTTCTCTTAGACAAAACTTTATCGGCACCAAAAATTGCTTCTCCGAATTTACGAGCAATTCTTGTTTTTGGTCCTATATATCTAGCCATTTTTTTTAAATTTAAAATTTAAATGAACTTAAATTGTTACAGCCGCGATTACAGAAAGGAAATGTAATCCATAAACTCATTCAAGATCCATTTGTAATTAAAAAACGAATTAAACTCTTCTTCTTTTAGGAGGACGACATCCATTGTGTGGAAGTGGAGTTACATCTATAATCTCAGTAACTTCAATGCCGGCTCCATGTACCGTACGTATTGCGGACTCACGTCCATTACCTGGTCCTTTTACATAAGCTTTCACCTTTCTTAGACCAAGATCAAAGGCCACTTTTGCGCAATCTTGCGCTGCCATTTGGGCTGCATAAGGAGTATTCTTTTTTGAGCCTCTAAAACCCATTTTACCTGCAGAAGACCATGCTATAATTTGACCTTCACTATTAGCAAGAGAAACAATAATATTATTGAATGAAGAATGAACATGTAACTGTCCATTTGCATCTACTTTCACATTTCTCTTTTTTGCTGCGACTGTTTTTTTTGCCATATCAACAATTATTATTTAGTAGCTTTTTTCTTATTTGCAACAGTTTTCTTCTTACCCTTACGAGTACGAGCGTTATTCTTAGTGCTCTGACCTCTCACAGGCAAACCGATACGATGACGAACACCACGATAGCACCCGATATCCATCAGACGCTTAATGTTCATTTGAACTTCTGAACGAAGATCTCCTTCTACTTTAAATTCAGCACCAATAATCTCACGAATTTTAGCAGCTTGGTCGTCTGTCCAATCTTTAACTTTAATATCTCTATCGACGCCAGCTTTGTCCAAAATCTTAGCTGAACTACTACGACCTATACCGTAAACATAGGTCAACGCTACCTCACCTCTCTTATTTTGAGGTAAATCTACACCAACTATTCTTATAGCCATATACCAAATTATTTCTTTTGCAAAAATAATAAAATTATCCTTGACGTTGTTTATACTTAGGATTTTTCTTGTTAATTACATATAAACGGCCATTACGTCTGACTATTTTGCATTCAGGCGTACGTTTTTTCAATGATGCTCTTACTTTCATATCTTTCTGTATTATTTATATCTAAAACTAATTCTTCCCTTTGACAAATCGTATGGAGACATCTCCACACGAACTTTATCTCCAGGCAATATTTTAATATAGTGCATTCTCATCTTTCCTGAAATATGCGCTGTAATTTCATGTCCGTTTTCTAATTCTACTCGAAACATTGCATTTGACAATGCCTCTACAATTACTCCATCTTGTTCTATAGCAGCTTGTTTTGCCATATTAAATCTTTTTATCTCCTAAAACTTCTTCTAAATACTTAAACGATGATAAAATATCTGCCTTCCCTTGACGAACAGCAACCGTATGTTCATAATGTGCTGCCCATTTACCATCTCTTGTCCTCACTGTCCAACCATCTTTTTCCATGACAAGTTGGCGATTACCTAACGTAATCATCGGTTCAATTGCCAAACACATTCCGCTCTTTAGCATAATACCAAAGCCTCTTCGTCCATAATTCGGTACAGGAGGATCTTCATGCATTTCTTTTCCAATTCCATGACCGACAAACTCACGAACAACTCCATAATTATGAGCCTTGCAATGTTCCTCAACCGCATATCCAATATCTCCTAAGCGTCTACCTTGTACAGCATTCTCAATTCCCTTATATAGAGCTTCTTTCGTTGTTCTCAATAAATCAAGAATTTCTTGTTTCACTTCACCCACACAAAAGGTATATGCAGAATCTCCACAAAAGCCATTTAACAAGGTTCCACAATCGACTGATACAATATCACCATCTTTCAAAGAACGATCAT
>CAZKSK010000152.1:0-5943 GCA_964555225.1 uncultured Bacteroides sp. | reverse complement strand
TTATATAATATTTCTTTGAAACAATGTTATCCCATATTTTGTCAATGGCACGTATATATAATGAGTCATTTGTCAGGGCAGCCACATCTGCCATTCCGGAATACATATATACAGCGCGAACAGCATGTCCTACAGCTTCATCTTGTTCTATTACGGGTTTATGTGATTGGTTATAAGAATTGATGTGTTTTGTATGTCCTCTTTGATCTAAAAAGAATTTTGCTTGATCCAGATATTTTTTATTTTTTGTTACCAGATACAATTTAACCAATCCCATCTCTGCAATTTGATGACCGGGAATTTTTATTTGCTGATTTTGATTGGTACCTATTTCCCGACATATACAGTCAGCGTATTTTATGGCAATATTTAAAAAGTTTTTTTTACCGGTTGCTTGGTAATGAGCTACAGCACCCTCAAGCATATGACCTAAATTATAAAATTCATGACTTCCGTCCTCTACGGTTTCCCATCGTTTATGTCCCGACCATGCATGAGGATGAGCAGGATTCATGGTACGTGCTGTATATAAGTAACCATCCGACTCTTGTGCAGCAGCTACTATTGTTAAGATACTATCTATGTATTTTTCCATTTTTTTGTTAGGGTATGTTTGCATGGAATAGCTGGCACCTTCGATCGTTTTATATACATCTGTATCATCAAATGGAAAACCTCCAATTTTAAATGTATCACATGGATGAGCTGCTCTTTCGAAATTAAGATATCGCCCCGTTTTTTCACATTTTTCAAATGCCAAAGGGATAGTAATATTACGATTCGCTTTAAGCCTTTGTCCCCAAAAGCCCGTTCCGACTTTTACTGAAGTGAATGAAACCGGAGTTATTGCATAACCTGAGTTTTTTACTTGAGCATTAGAGAGTAACGCTATACTTAAAAAGAGTTTTAAAACAATAATTCTATTTCTCATTGCATTTATATTTTCATATGTGATATAACAAAAGGACAATAGATGTGAATCTATTATCCTTTTGTTCATAATATTAATAGCCTGGATTTTGTGTCAAGTTACTATTTGTGAGTAATTCTTTTTGGGGTATGGGATAAAGATTGCGTGATTTATCACTAGCATCATGGGAAAACCATGATCTGGTTGCGAAAACTCCAAAACGAATCATGTCTTGACGGCGACGTCCTTCTTGAGAGAATTCCCAACCCAACTCATCAAGCATACGACCATATTTGATTTCTGCATTGTCGTGAGTAGTCTTCACATTATCTCTACGACCATAATCGTAGCAACTTGTTTTTTGGAGATCGCTGCCTGTTACAACAGCCTTTCCCGGATTGTTTGGGAAGTTGCGTTCACGAACTGATGTAATTAACTTTGCCGCCTCGTCTGCTTGGCCCAATCGCAAAAGAGCTTCCGCTTTCATCAGATAAACATCTGCGTACCTTAATAAAGGGAAGTCATTACTCAAACGGTTTGTAATATTCTTAGCATATTCAAATTTTCCCCAACGGAATCCTTGATTCTCATCGGAATTATCAATGCTATTTACTTCGTTAACATATACTAAAGGTTTACCGACAAGATTACCCATCGTACACAACAATTCATTACCGGAAGCGTCATATTGCACACCTTGAATAAAATCGTCCTTCAAACGTTTATCATCTGGATCAAAAGTTTTAATGTATTGCGGAAGAACACACACACCGCCCCATGGAGTAGCTTTGAAATTGTAAGTCGCTTGATTTTCAGGTTGTAAAGTGTACATATGGAAATCAAATGCATTCCAGTCAGTTACATAGGTCTCGTCAAAAGGAAGTGCAAAAATTATTTCCTTGGAATTTTCATTATTCGTAACGAAAACGTTCTTTCGAACTGATTCTAGTTCATACTTACCACAATTCAGAATTTGGTTACATGCTTCTACGCATTTGTCATAATCTTTGTGAGATCCATCGGAAAAAATTTCTGAATTTAAATACATTTTTGCTAATAGAGTATAACCTGCCCACTTATTGAAACGACCGTAAAATTCTTTATTTACATCTTCTGTGAGATTAGGAATGTTTTCAGTAAGCTCTTGGATAATAAATTCGTATACCTCCTTACGAGAACTTTGGCTTGGTAAATATCCTTCTGGAACATCAAATTTTGTAATGATAGGTATATTCCCAAACAAATCATCCAGTAAATAATAATAAGAAGCGCGTAGAACTTTCAGTTCTGAGATAACAGCTGTTTCCCGATCCCCTAGCTGAACCTGTCCGGATTCAATTTGATATAACACACGGTTACAGGCATTAATGCCATCATAAGTACGAACCCAAGACTGAAGTGGAATATCGTCTTCACTAGTCCATTTATGTTGGTGCATACGTTTATAGACTCCACCGTCTACCCATCCATTAGGACGGGCTGGAATGATATCTTCATCCGTGGAAAGCATCTCGGCGCGGGCAACCCCATTCCATAACAAGAAGGTTTTACGCCACGAAACATATGCTGAAGAGAGTAAAGATGCAACGTCTTCATCGGTTGGTTGGAAACCGTCAGCAACAACGTTAGTGTAGTTAGTATCCTCAAGTTCAGTACAAGATACTGATCCTAAAAGAATGACTGCACCAATAATTCCGATATATAATATTTTTATTTTCATATTTATTTTAGAATTAAGATTAATTAGAAAGTAGCATTTAAACCAAAAGTGAATGAACGTACATGAGGATATGTATCCCGGTTATCGTAGGCCGGAGATAATCCTGATGTGGAGACCTCCGGGTCAATACCTTTATATCCGGTAATGGTTAAGGCATTATTTACTGCTCCGTAAAGACGAATTGCCTTAATATATTTCCCGATTTTATGAAAATTATATCCGATAGTTATATTATCAATCTTCCAGTAATCACCATCTTCAACATAATAACTGTTGAATTCTTCAGAACATAAGCTATTGAGAACAGCTTTTCCGAATACTTTTTTATATGCGGAACGCAGGCGATTCCAGTCTTGACGGCTACGATTTTCATAGAACATTCGCATGCCGTTAATGATTTGGAAATCAAATGCTCCACGCATATTTATTGCCAGATCCCAATTCTTATAACGGAACTTATTGTTGAAACCTAAATACCAACGTGGAATCCCATTGCCAATAACTCTTTTATCTTCAAAAGAATGAGTAAAATCATCATATCCTACAAGTTCACCGTCTTTGTTCTCATATATCCATTTACCTTGATCATCAACATCAACTACCTTAAATCCATATATATCGCCTACTTGATGGCCGATACGAACGATGTGTGATTCCGTCTTTACGGGTTCTTCAATCCATCCTGCCATGAAGTAATCAGAGGATGTTTGATACAAATCATTCGACAAACTCTTTAATTTATTAGAATTGGTAGAAAATGTAACAGTAGAATTCCATTCAAAATCTTTTGTACGGAATGGTATGGCATTTACCATAACTTCTAAACCGGAATTACTCATTTCACCGACATTCGCGCGAGTAGTTGTGTAGAGATTTGGAGGAGAAGGTACGGAATAGTCATAAAGCAATCCTTTGATTAAACGATAATACCAATCGATGGAAGCACTAAGTCTGTAATTTAGTACACTAAAGTCAGCTCCTACATCATACTCATGTTTTTCTTCCCATTTTAATTTACTATTAGAATTTTGAGTCGGTTGTAAGGCACGAATCCATGATCCATTATAAAGATAGTAGTCTCCATAACCGAGTAAAGAAACACCAAGAAAAGATTGACTGGGTTGAGAACCTGTTACACCGTATCCTGCACGTAACTTTATATCGTCAAAAATTTTTTGACCTTTCATAAATGGCTCTTTGGTGATACGCCATCCTATAGAGACAGATGGGAAAGTACCCCAAGGCTTATCTGTCCCAGCCAATTGACTAGCTGCTTCGTGACGGATACTCGCCATCAATAAATATTTATCTTTATAATTGTAGTTAATACGGCCGAAGAAGCCAATCAGATTAGTATCCAACGTATAGCTGTACATTGTGCCTTTACCTTCTTCCAAAGCTTGTCCGACGCCTATATTATGCCAACTGAAGAGATCAGTAGGGAAGTCATAGTTACGTTCATATTGATTACTATAATTTCCACCTTGGTAACTGTAACCTACCAAAGCCTGAATAGAATGATCTCCGAAAGATTTATGAAATTGTGCTGTCAATTCTAACAACTTCGTCATTGTAGAAGAATTACCAGTAGAGGCAAATCCATTCATTCCGTCACGAATATTTGAAATATTATTTTTAGTTTCATAATACCCTCCATCTTGACTAATCTTGTCATATGAAAGAAGTGCATTCAAGGTAAGTTCTTTGATAGGGTTGTACGTGATATTTGAACTTATACGAATCTGTGAGATATTTTGTTCACCGTCACATTCATAAATACGAGAAATGGGGTTGTCATAATTGAAAATACCTGTATTCTCATGCCATGTTCCATCTTCGTTCTTAATAGGTTCTGTAGGATTATGAATGAGAGCTTGTCGCCAACTATAAGTATTAAAACTACCACCGTCACTTGTAGAGGTATATCCCGTTTTGTTTGCAAGCAATTGGAAGTTAAATTTCAATTTATTGTCAAACATATTATGATTAATTTCGGCACGTCCTTGGAAATCTTCCTTGTCAGAACGTTTAAAGATACCTTGAAGCTTACGATAATTCATATTGAATATATAATTAGTCTGGGAATTTCCCCCTTTAAATGAAACATTATGTACATGACTAAGACCGGTACGCAGCATAGCACTCATCCAATCAGTATCGTACCCTAAATCCCAAGAAGCATCACGCAATCCATTGGCAATCTGTTCGCGATAATCCGATGCATTACAAAAATCTGGACGTTTAGCAATCGTTGAGGCACTTAGATATCCGCTATATTGAACTTCATTTATATTATCTCCTTTTGCTTTTTTGGTGGTAATCATGACTACTCCATTTGTTCCTCGAGAGCCATAAATAGCTGCAGCAGAACCATCTTTTAAGACGTCAATGCTTTCGATATCTTCTGGAGCTACGGTATTAAAATCACCAGGTACGCCATCAATCAATATTAATGGATTGGTAGATGCACCTAAAATTGTTGTATTACCACGAAGAGATATTTCGGTATTTCCTGTAGGATCTCCATTGGGATTTGTTACGGACAATCCAGCGATTTTCCCTTGAATTAACTGACCGGCATCATTTATTGCTCCCATAGTGAAATTTTCACTCTTTACATTACCGACAGAACTCGTAAGATCACCTTTACGCTGAGTTCCATACCCGATAACTACTACTTCATCTAAGGTCTTGGCATCTTCAACTAGTGTTATTTTAAAATCAGACTTCCCTTTAAATGAAATAATTTGTTCTAGATATCCTATATATGATATCTGCAAATCACCATTGACCGGAGCATTTAGTATAAAGCGTCCATTTATATCGGTTATTGTACCAATTGCAGTTCCTTTTACAATGACATTGGCTCCAATAATCGGTTCTCCAGCCGCGTCTGTTACAATACCGGTTATTTTTCTTTGATTTTGTTGAGCAATATTCGTAGGTAGGGCAGATCTTCTTGTTAAAATTACGTAATCATTTTCAAATGCATATTTTATGTCAGACCTATTGAAAGCTTCTTGAAGATATTCTGCTACCGTTTTTTTACCTGATCTTACGGAAAGGGATTCGTTCGTATTGACTTCATTTTTACTATATACGAACAGATAATTTGTTTGTTTTTCTACTTGCTCAATAAATGAACCGACGGTTAATCGATTTCCATTAATATTTACTTTCTTTGTTTGTGAACTGATTGTGCCCGCATAAGAGGAAAATACACAAACGAAAAGTAAAAAAGCTGAAATTCTCATAATAATTAGAATTTTTGGTTTTTTTGCCATAACTTTGTTTCGTTAATTGTTAATACTGT
>CAZKSK010000151.1:0-5995 GCA_964555225.1 uncultured Bacteroides sp. | reverse complement strand
GGCGGATGGCATGATGCGGGTGACTTTGATTTACGAGTTGAATCTCAAGCAGGTGAGTCATATATTTTGTCACTGACTCAAGAATGTTTTCATCCTGTATGTGATGTCACCACTGTCGATCAAAAAAATCATTTGACCGAAATACATCAGCCCGATGGAAAGCCAGATATTCTTCAGCAGATCGAGCACGGTGCTTTGAGCGTTGTCGCCGGATACAAAGCGCTTGGAAGACTATATAGAGGTATTATTTGTAATAGTTTACGCCAATATGCTATGTTAGGAGATGCTTCGGCCATGACTGATCGTAAGGTCGGTACAAAAGATGACCGATGGGTATTTACAGAAGATAATCCTTCTCGTGAATTATCTACTGCGGCAGAATTGGCCGCGGTGTCAAGAGTATTGAAAGGTTATAACGATACTTTAAGTGTACAGTGTCTTGAAATATCAAAAACTTTATTTGAAATAACTCGGGATGATAAATTTGCTCAAATGTCTAAAATTCAGGCTGCTACTGAGTTATATCTTACAACCGGAGAATCATTATATAAAGATTACTTACTCAAACAGCAACCTTTTATTGTACGGTTTATTTCTCAAACAGGATGGTTTATCGGACGTGCTGCAGATAAAATGAAAAATAAGAAATTTTCCGAATCTATTCGAAATGCCTTATTAGCGACCCGTGACCAGTTGGAGAAGATGAGTGATGCAACTCCATATGGAGTGCCTTATCGTCCTTATATTTGGGGAGCCGGTTGGGATATTCAGTCGTTTGGTTTTCGCTATTACTTTTTGATGAAATCATATCCCGATATTTTTGATGCAAAGTATTTGTATAATGCATTGAATTTTGTTCTTGGCTGTCATCCTGGCAGTAATACAGCTTCTTTTGCTTCCGGAGTAGGAGCCCACTCTGTAACTACTGCTTATGGTGCAAATCGTGCTGATTGGTCTTATATTCCTGGAGGAGTAGTTTCGGGCACGGCACTTATCCGACCTGATTTCCCCGAATTACTCACGTTTCCTTTTCTGTGGCAACAAACCGAATATGTATTGGGCGGTGGTTCTTCTCATTATATGTTTCTGGTGTTGGCTGCTCAAAATTTATTGAATTCGAAATAAATGGATTGTAACATGGTAAATGATTTAATTTCAATATACTAAACAAAATAATGTAACATGGCGTTAACTCCTTTTTTTGTTTTTGTTAAATAGGTAACAATATCACAAAAAGGAGAAACATATCAATATTGAAAAATTCTCCTGTTATGATTATTTTTGTTAGGACATTTAATATTATGAGTATATGAGAAAAAGTTATCACATTTTATTTTTTAAAACCTCAGCATTAGTTTTTGCTGGTTTATTTTTACAGTCTGTTTATGGTTCCAATTATAAAAGAGTTGGGGAAAATGTTAATAGTTCGGTTGCTTTATTCGATAACTTTATTTATAAAGGTATGGATGATTTTTACCAAAAAAATCCTTTAAAAGATAAAGAGAGTTTTTATAATCCGATTTTACCGGGTTGGTATTCCGATCCTAGTATTTGCAGAAATGGCGATGATTATTTTATGGTAACTTCTACTTTCTGTTATTTTAAAGGTGTTCCTATTTTTCATAGCAAAGATTTGATAAATTGGAAACAGATCGGTTTTGTCTTGGATCGTCCGTCGCAGTTGGTTAATTTCTCCGGGCAAGGCATTAGTAGAGGTGTTTTTGCTCCTGCAATCAGTTATAATCAGTATAATCAGACATATTATATGATTACTACCAATGTTAATGCGGGGAATTTTTTTGTTAAGACAAAAGATCCTTTCGGAGAATGGTCAGATCCTATTTACTTGCCTGATGTGCAAGGTATTGATCCTTCTTTTTTCTTTGATGAAGATGGAAAGGCTTACATTGTTAATAATGATGAGCCTGATGGCGGTTCTACTTATGATGGACATCGCGCTATTCGAGTACAAGAATTTGATGTTGCTACCGATAAAACTGTAGGGGAACGAAAAATGATTGTTAATGGTGGATGTAAATTAGCGGAAAAACCAATTTGGATAGAAGGACCCCATTTGTATAAGATCAATGGAACGTATTACCTGATGTGTGCGGAAGGAGGTACTTCGGAACAACATTCCGAAGTTATCTTTAAAGGAGATACACCGATGGGAACTTTTGTTCCATGGGACAAAAATCCTATCTTGACTCAACGTTCGTTAAATCCTAATCGGGTTAATCCTATTACATGTGCCGGACATGCTGATTTGGTTCAAACAAAAGAAGGAGATTGGTGGGCGGTTTTTCTAGCTTGTCGTCCAATTAATAATAAATTTGAGAATTTAGGGAGAGAAACTTTTATGATGCCGGTAAAGTGGAGTAGTGACGGATATCCTTATATGACTCGGAATGATGAGATTATTCCTATGATATTGAAATTCCCCGGGGTAAAACGTTCTCAAGAAGTTACTTTTGGTAATTTTACAAAAAGAGATGATTTCAATAGTAAAACTCTAGGTTTGGAATGGCAGACATTAAGAGGTCCTGCAACGGATTTGTATTCATTGACTGATCATCCCGGTTATCTTACATTAAAATGTACAGATGTTAGTTCTTCGGAAATGAAAATTCCGGCTTTTATATGCCGACGAATGCAACATCATAAGTTTGAATGTTCAACCCGTTTGGTTTTTCATCCATCAGATAAAAAGGCTTCTGCCGGGTTGCTGCTTTTTAAAGATGATATGCATCAATATTATTTTTCGGTAAGAAAAAGTGAAAATGAAAACATCCTTTCACTCATACGTATTGAACGTGATGGAAAGACTCCTTTAGCAATTCGGAAGATTAAAAATAGAGGTGGATATTTGGATTTAAAAGTTGTATCGAAGGGTGAAAGTTATGATTTCTATTTCACCAGTAATGGGAAAGCTTGGACTTTATTATGTCAAAATGTAGATGCCAATTTTCTTTCTACTGCTACAGCCGGAGGTTTTACAGGTACAACAATAGGTATGTATGCTACTAGTAAAGATTAGGTTTAGAGAGATTGATCTAATTTGTATATTTTCTTGATATTGTGCGTACCCTTTCAGAGTACGCACAATATTTTTATAATTATTTTTTAATCGGAATCCTTTTTGTATTTATTAATAAAGTCTTTTGGAGAAAGACCGTATAAAGCTTTAAAGGCTGTAGAAAAATAAGTTACATTAATAAATCCGGTGGCCATTGCAACTTCACTGATATTTTGTCCTTTTTCTTTTAAAAGTGAAGCTGCCTGTTGTAGGCGTGTATTACGTATAAATTCCCGAGTTGATTGTCCGGTCAATTCTTTTAATTTCCTGTATAAATGAACACGACTGATACCTACATTGGAAGCCATTGTTTCTATACCGTAATTCGGGTTACCGATGTTTTTGTTAATTTCAATTAGTATCCTTTCCATTAGTTTTTCATCCGGAGTCTTTACTTCTACTTTATCAATCATTTCTTTTTGGATAGTTTCACCTTTTTTCGTATTCTTCAAAGATTCTCTATTTTTGATTAAATTTTTAATCGTTTCTTTTACAATTTGAATACTAAACGGTTTAGTCAAATAGCTATCAACACCAACTTCCAGTCCTTCTATGTGATCTTCCTGAGTCGTTTTTGCGGTGAGTAGGATAACCGGAATATGACTGATTAAAATATTTTGTTTGATCTTTTTACATAAACTTATCCCGTCCATTTCAGGCATCATGATATCACTTATTACTAAATCAGGTGCTTTTTTCAAGATAAGAGATAAGGCTTCTTTCCCATTATTGGCTTCAACAATATGATAATCGGAGTTCAATTCTTCATGAAGATAATTTTTTATTTCATCATCATCTTCAACGATCATAATTCGGTACTTTGTTTTGGTTTTAGTTTGATTATCTGTAAAATTGTTGGAATCGTTCATAGATTTGATAGATTCCTGATTAATGGAGATTGATTGTTTAGGATTTTCTTCCATAATCATTTCTTCTTGTTTAAGTAAACTATTGCCTAATGGAAGGCGTACGATAAATCGGCATCCGTTCCCGTTTTCTTCATTCTCTACCCAGATTTTTCCATGGTGTAATAAAACTAAAGATTTGGTTAAATGAAGTCCGATACCGGTACCTATTTTAATATTAGTTTGATTATCACTTTGGTAAAAACGTTCGAAGATTCGTTCCATTTCTTCCGGACGAATTGTAATGCCATTATCGGATACGATAATTTCATATTCTTCTTTTATTATTTTTACAGTGATGGTAATGGTTCCTTTTTCTGGTGTGTATTTAAATGCATTGGAAAGGAGATTCAATATAATTTTATCGAAGTTTTCGGGATCTATCCAGACCTTTAAAGAATTCATATCATGATTGAAAGTATATTGAATTTGTTTGTTTTGAGCCTGGCTCATAAATATATCTGCTAAATTTTGAATAAAACTGATGATATCTGTTTCTTTAAACTTTAGGACCATTTGTCCTTTGTCAATTTTGCGCACATCCATAAGTTGGTTGACTAATGCGAGAATACGTTGTGAATTACGGTCTATTGTCCTATATAGTTTTTGACATACATTATCCTTATCTTTTTTCATTAATTCCTGTAATGGACTATATATTAATGTCATAGGTGTACGAATTTCATGAGCTATATTAATAAAGAATTGCAATTTGGCTTCATTTATTTCTTCTGCATGGGTCCGTTCTATGAGTTCTTCTTTCATCTTACGTCTGTGTGCTTTCTGTTTTATAATGAGATAGATTATAAAAATAATGATAAGGGCATAAATACATATTGCTATATTAGAAAGGAACCATGGTGGTGATACAATGATTGTTATTTCTTTTTCAGGTGAATAATTCTCACCGTCTCTAGCTTTTATTTTGAGATGATATGTACCGGGTTGAAGGGTAAATGGTATCCAACTGATACCTGATTGGACTTCAATCCAATTTTTCCCGTCAAGAGTGTATATATAAGTAATTCTTTCCGGGTTGTATAATTCCATAGCTGAAACTTGAACTAAGAATGAATTATCTTTTGCAGATAAATGGAAAATTTTGGCTTCTGATATGTCTCCTTTGACAATATCATAAGGACCGGATTTGTCACCTTGATGAATATATTTACCTTTAACCCTGAAACCGACAACCCTGATTTGTAGTTCTTTCTTGTTCGTCGTAATTTTTTCTGGAGAAAAATAAGTAATTCCATTAATACCGGCAAACATAAGATTATCTGATTTGTCAGCTAGTGAAACATTCTTGCTAAATTCATTTCCTTGTAAACCATCATAAGAAAAATAATTATTAAAGGTATTTCGGGTAAGATTGAAATAAGAAAGTCCATGATTGGTACTTATCCACAAATTTCCTTTAGCGTCTTCAAGGATACCACAGATAACTTCACTGGGTAAACCATTTTCAATGTTCCATGATTTTAGTTTTCCTGTAGTAGGATTCAAACAGAATAAACCGTCAGCAGTACCTATCCAAATATAATGGTTTGAATCTTCATATATCGTATAAATGATATGATCTGGTAGGATCCTTCTTTTATGGAATGTCGATATAAAGCTTTTTGTTTTTAAATCCATACATCCGAGTCCTGAATAGGTACCAATGTATAATTTGTTATCGTGAGAAATACAGAGACTGCAAATCCATATGCTAGGAACTATGTCGCCATGATTTTGTTTTGTAACTATTTCATTTGCATAGCGAATAATTTTTTTTGTTTTCAGATTCCAACATGCTAATCCGCTACCCATAGTCCCCATCCACAAATTCTTTTCTTTGTCTTCACAAATGTCTACTACATTGCTTACGTAATCGGTTTGACTATAATCACAATGTCCGGTTTTAGGATTGAATTTAGCTATATTGTTGAAAAAGGAACCTATCCAGATATCTTTGTTTGAGTCTTGAAAGATACTGGTAACGGTTTTAGGTATATTGGAACCGTTATCAGGA
>CAZKSK010000150.1:0-5995 GCA_964555225.1 uncultured Bacteroides sp. | reverse complement strand
GTGCTTTTACTAATAAATATATAAAATTAAAAGATATATTAAGTTTATCATTGGGATTGAAATTCCAAAATTTCTGATAAAAGTCTATGGATACTTTTCTTTTCTACAATAAAAATTTTATTTTTGCATGCAGTTTTTTAAGCGTCTTTGTATCTTATAATCAAAGACCTTGATGAAAAATGGAAAAAGGTAAATAGCGGTGGACATAAAATCGTTGATAGACGGGTGCCGAAAAGGGGAAACACAGGCACTCGGAGAATTGTATAAACGTTATTCCGAACAAATGTTCGGTGTGTGTTATCGTTATGTGGGTATTGAAGAGACGGCGCAAGATGTTATGCATGATGCTTTTATTCATGTTTTCAGTGCGATTAAACAATTCCATTCTTCAGATGAGGTGGCTTTAAAAGCTTGGCTACGGCGTATTATGACTACAGAATCATTGGTTTATCTTCGTAATCACAAAATGGAAAATTCTGAAATTCCTATAGAAGATTTACCGGAAGAGGAATCTATAGTGAGTGAATCCGATGCGGAGAGTATTCCACAAGAAGTTTTGATGAAGATGATTACGCATTTGCCGGAAGGATATAGGACTGTTTTTAATATGTATGTGTTTGAGTCTTATTCTCATAAGCAAATCGGTGAGAAGTTAGGAATTAATGAAAAATCTTCTTCTTCCCAATTCTATAGAGCAAAATGCTTGTTAGCCAAACAGATAAAAGAATATTTAAATCGTGATGACCGATGAAGGATACTGACGAAAAATGGCTGAAATCTCTTGAAAAGCAGTTGAGAGACTATTCTAAACCCTTGCCGGAAGATGATTGGGAGAATTTTGCTTCTAAGGCTTTTTCTGAAAAAGAAGAAAAAAGTCAGAGAGTTCCTTTGTATAAAAAAACGGCATGGAAATGGATGAGAATAGCTGCTGTACTTATACTTTTATTATTACCCTCTATTTTTGTTTGGTTGTATTTGGGTCAACATAATGAGGTTATAAACAGGGTTGCTAAAATAGAAGAAAAGATGGGTTCTTCTCCTGCTCCTTCTTCAAAAGTAGGACCAGCAGTTGTTATAGATTCTACAATAGTTATCAAAAAACAATCGAGCGTTTCATCATTATTAGCAAAAACTACTGTCATGAAAAGTAGTGAAAAAAAGGAACTCTCGGAAAAAGAAAATGAAACGATGAACGTTACTACATATGACTATAAGGATGAGAAAGAAGGGTTTTCCAAGAATGAACAAAAGGAAAAAGATTCAACATATATGTTTTTACCTTCTTCTTCTACAACAGTAATAGAAGGGAATTTGGCTTCTAATATCTCTATAGGCAAACATCATCGGAATTCCTTGGGCAAAGTATTAGGCGGTACAATTGGTGCTGTAGGTACCGGAGTATTGACATCATCTTTATTGTCAATGAATTCTAGTACTTTTGAGAATGCCGGTTCAAATGAAGATTGTCTTGATAATTTTTTAAGTACTAGTTTTATTTATGCCTCAAGGGGAAAGAGAGTATCTAGACATTTAGGTTTCGGCTTCTCCACCGGCGTTTCTTTGCGTGAATCATTATCCGAACATTTGGCTTTGGACCAAAATCTATTTTTACAGTCTGGAAATTGGAAAAATGATATAGGCTTGAATTTAAAATTAGTTTGGGAAATCTGGCAAGAGAAACATTGGACGTTATATTTATCTTCTGGTCCCTCCTATCAATTTCATCTTCAAAATAAAGTTTTCAATCATAAAGGCTTATTTTCTGTGCAATTATCACCCGGCCTACAATACAATATTACCAAACATTTTGGTATGTACATAGAACCAAACATAAATTGGTTTTTGAATACGGATGACCATGTCGACTATGGTTTTCATCATTTGCTTCCCGGGACCCAAACAGGGTTGAGATTTTCGTTTTAAATGAGGAAACCGTAGCTTTGTTTTATTTCATCCATTACAAATACGCTTTGCAGGGAACCAAGTGATTCTAATTGTCCTAGTTTATTAATGAGAAATTCTTGGTAACTTTTCATGCTTGGAGCGTAAATTTTCAGTAGATAATCGAAATCACCGGAAATGTTATAACATGCTGTTACTTCCGGAATTTCCAAAATTGCTTCTGTGAATTCTTTTGCTACTTGTGTATTAAGTTGTTTAAGCTTGACACTACAAAAAACCATAAAACCCCTGTTTAGCTTTTTTGCGTCAAGAATAGCAACGTATTTTTTTATATAACCTTCTCTTTCCAGTCTTTTCAAACGTTCAAAAACAGGAGTGCTGCTAAGATGTACTTTTGCAGCCAATTCTTTGGTTGTTAAATTAGAATTTTCTTGCAAAGTTCGCAAAATACGTAGATCAATATCATTCAATGTTTCCATAGAAAATAATTCTTTAAATGGTCCTTTGTAATATTTTAAAATAACATTTATTCTTTTTAAGAGACAAAACTAGTGATTTTTTCTTAATTTCTTGTATTATTTTTATAATATTATCTACGATTATATCTTTGTATTAGAAAATTATTCTAAATAATAAAACAAATATTTAAATAATAAAGAATATGGAAAGAAGAAAATTACATTTTGAAACATTACAGATTCATGTCGGACAAGAAAATGCAGATCCTGCTACAGATGCCAGAGCTGTTCCTATTTATCAAACTACGTCTTATGTATTTCGAAATTCGGCTCATGCAGCGGCTCGTTTTGGTTTGCAAGATCCGGGCAATATCTATGGAAGACTTACAAATTCTACTCAAGGAGTTTTCGAAGATCGTATTGCAGCATTGGAAGGTGGTGTTGCCGGATTGGCTGTTGCCAGTGGAGCTGCGGCAGTAAGTTATGCAATTGAAAACATTACAGGTACAGGTGATCATATTGTAGCGGCCAAAACTATTTATGGCGGGACTTATAATTTGTTGGCGCATACATTACCTGCATATGGTATAACTACAACGTTCGTGGATCCTGATGATCCTTATAATTTTGAGAAAGCTCTCCAAAATAATACTAAATTGGTTTTTGTTGAAACGCTTGGAAATCCTAATTCCAATATTGTTGATATCGAAGCTATATCTTCCATTGCTCATCGGCATGGAATACCTTTGATTATCGACAATACCTTTGGAACGCCCTATCTTATTCGTCCAATTGAGCACGGAGCCGATATTGTAGTACATTCTGCTACTAAGTTTATTGGAGGGCATGGTTCTTCTTTAGGGGGAGTTATTGTTGACAGCGGGAAGTTTGATTGGAAACAAAATGATAAGTTTCCTCAGTTAAGCAAACCAACACCAAGTTATCACGGACTTGTCTTTGCTGATGCTGTAGGACCGGCAGCTTTTGTTACTCGAATTCGTGCTATTTTATTGAGGGATACCGGTGCTACATTGTCCCCTTTTAATGCTTTTATTTTACTTCAAGGATTGGAAACTTTGTCTTTGCGTGTTGAGCGTCATGTATATAATGCTTTGAGAGTTGTACAATATCTAAATAACCATCCTAAAGTGGCTAAAGTATATCATCCTTCTCTTCCTAGTCATCCTAATTATGAACTTTATAAGCGCTATTTTCCTAATGGAGCAGGTAGTATTTTTACTTTTGATGTGAAAGGTGGAGCTGCCGAAGCTCAAAAATTTATAGATAATCTGGAGATTTTTTCGCTTCTTGCCAATGTGGCAGATGTAAAAAGTTTGGTTATTCATCCGGCAAGTACTACACATAGTCAATTAAGGCCAGAAGAACTTGAGGATCAGGGAATTCATCAGAGCACAGTTCGTTTGAGTATCGGAACGGAACATATTGACGATATCATTGCCGATTTGAGTCAGGCTTTAGATAAGATATAAACATTAGTTTAATTTGATTAGATTTTATTTTCTAGAAAAAAATCACTTCTTTTGTGAAACAAATAAAGAAACATATGGAAAAGATAGTAAAGAAACTTACGGATTTAATAGGGAATACTCCTCTTCTTGAGTTACAGGAATTCGGGAAACAGAAAAATTTACAGGCGACATTGATTGCAAAAATTGAATATTTTAATCCGGCCGGCAGCGTGAAAGACCGTGTTGGTCTGGCAATGATAGAAGATGCAGAAACAAAGGGCATGTTAAAAGCGGGAGGAACTATTATTGAACCGACCAGCGGTAATACCGGAGTTGGGCTCGCTTTGGTAGCAGCAGTTAAGGGATATCATCTCATTTTGACAATGCCCGATACGATGAGTTTGGAACGTCGTAATCTTCTTAAGGCCCGTGGAGCCGAATTGGTCTTAACTCCTGGAACTCAAGGTATGAGTGGAGCAATAGAAAAAGCCAATGAACTTCGTGATTCCATTCCCGGTAGCGTTATATTACAGCAATTCAGTAATTCTTCCAATCCAGCAATTCACATAAAAACAACAGGAGAAGAAATTTGGCGCGATACAGATGGTAATATCGATGTTTTTGTAGCGGGAGTCGGCACCGGAGGTACTGTTTCCGGCGTGGGACATGCATTGAAAGCGCATAATCCGAATATAAAGATAGTTGCTGTAGAACCAGCTTCCAGCGCTGTGTTGAGTGGGAAGCCAAGCGGACCTCATAAAATACAAGGTATTGGAGCCGGATTCATTCCTGAAAATTATGATGCGAAGGTGGTAGATCAAATTTTTCAGGTTGAAAATGATGATGCGATTCGTACTAGTCGTGAGCTTACAAAAACGGAAGGTTTATTGGTTGGGATTAGTTCCGGAGCAGCAGCATTTGCTGCTGCTGAATTGGCAAAATTACCAGAAAATGAGGGAAAAAGGATAGTCGTTTTGTTGCCTGATTCAGGAGAAAGATATTTGAGTACTGTTCTTTATCAGTTCGAAGAATATCCGCTTTAATCATTTTGTAAAATCAAATACTTTCTATACTTTTGCATTTATAATATGGTCATTGTATGAAAGTATTGTTTATTAATGGAAGTCCCCGTCGTCGTGGAATGGTAGGACAATTAATGGAAGCTATTCGTGAGTCATTGCCCGAAAGCTGTGAAAGCGATTGGGTTCAGGTTAATGAATTGAATATAGCTCCATGTAAAGGATGTATGTCTTGTCGTTCGGAGAAAAAATGTATACAACCAGAAGATGATGCTCAACGTATTTTGAGTAAGATAGAGCAGGCAGATGCATTGGTTATAGGATCTCCTTGCTATTGGGGAAATATGAACGGTTATCTTAAACTTTTGTTTGATCGTATCGTTTACGGATTAATCAGTGAAAATGTTATAGGTTTTCCGAAACCACTTCATAAGGGAAAGAAGGTAGTGCTTATAGCTACGTGTACCACTTCTTTTCCTTTTAATATTATCTATAATCAATCGAGGGGTACAATAAAAGCGTTACGCACAATCATGAAATGGAGTGGTTTTAAAATTGTAGGGACTTTAGAGAAAGGCGGTACAAGAAAAAAATGTGAAATTTCAAAAAAAGAAAAGGGAACATGTATTCGTTTAGCAGGTAAACTGCAAATGTAATATTTCCACGTAAAAATTTATTATATAAGGATGACATTTATAATTTTTGGTTCCAGACAATATTAATTAATTTATAATATCAAAATGAAGCACTTTCCATTTACTACGTTCTTTTTAATGTCTTTGATGACAATGCCGTTAATGGCAAAAAAACATGTCTTTGATAAATCTGTTCAAGCTTGGACAGATATTTATCCGGCAATTCAATCCAGAATTGTAGCACCGACTTTCAAGAATGTTGATTATCCGATTACATCTTTTGGTGCAGTAGTAGATAATGAAAAATATTTGAATACAGCGTCTATTAATGCAGCAATCAATAAATGTAGTTATGACGGAGGAGGTCGTGTCGTTGTTCCTAAAGGAACATGGTATACAGGTCCCATAACCTTAAAAAGCAATGTAAATCTTTATCTTGAAGAAGGTGCCGTCCTACTTTTTACAACAGATTTGAGCCAATATCCATTAGTATTGACACGTTGGGAAGGAAT
>CAZKSK010000149.1:0-5996 GCA_964555225.1 uncultured Bacteroides sp. | reverse complement strand
AAAGTTTTTTGCATTTGCCGGGTTGACATCCCTTGAAACTGCCCGTTTACGGTTTGAATCCAAGCTCCTCTAAATTCCCTTTTAGGTATAGTCACTTGAGCGGAGGACATCACGATCGGGACACATATCAATAAAACGTAAAGGAAAAAACTTCTTAATTTCATACTATGATAACATTATTTGCGTACAAAGATAAGGGAAAATCTGTATATTTGCAGGATAATTCCGAACAAAAGGCATGAACGAAAAAAAATTTATTGAAATAAAAGGAGCCAAGGTTAATAATCTAAAGAACATTGATGTTCTTATTCCACAGAACAAATTTATTGTAATTACAGGTTTATCTGGTTCCGGAAAATCCTCATTAGCTTTTGATACGCTTTATGCCGAAGGGCAACGCCGTTATGTAGAAAGTCTGTCTTCCTATGCCCGTCAATTTCTTGGTAGAATGAGTAAACCTGAATGTGATTTCATTAAAGGTATACCTCCTGCCATTGCCATTGAACAAAAAGTTTCAAGTAGAAATCCTCGTTCCACAGTAGGTACTTCAACTGAAATCTACGATTATCTGCGACTGCTTTATGCACGTATTGGAAAAACGTTTTCTCCCGTAAGTGATCAATTGGTAAAGAAGCATACGCCTGAAGATTTGGTAAACTGCATGTTACAGTATTCCATAGGCACACGCTTCATGATTCTTTCCCCGATTATTCTTAGGGACGGTCGCAGTCTAAAAGAACAACTGGATCAATATAAGCAACAGGGATTTAATCGTATAGAAGTAAACGGAGAACCGATACGTATTGAAGACTATATACCCAATGAAAAGGATACGGTTTATCTACTTATCGATAGAATGACATGCAGTCAGGAAAAAGCAACAGCCAATAGACTCACAGACTCTGCAGAGACTGCGTTTTACGAAGGTAACGGAACTTGTATGCTCCGATTCCTTCCATCACAAATACTTCATACTTTCAGCAAAAAATTTGAAGCCGACGGAATTACTTTCGAAGAACCCAACGATCAAATGTTTTCATTTAATTCGCCTTTAGGAGCCTGTCCCAAATGTGAAGGTTTCGGTAAAATCATAGGAATCGATGAAAGTTTGGTTATACCTAATACGGCTTTAAGTGTTTATGAAGGTGCTGTTCAATGCTGGAGAGGAGAAAAAATGGGAGAATGGAAAAATGAGTTCATACATCAAGCTGAGAAATCCGATTTTCCTATCTTCAAGCCATATTATGAATTAACGGCAAAAGAAAAGGAATATCTATGGCATGGACCGCGTGAAAAAGCGTGTATAGACTCTTTTTTCAAGATGCTTGAGGAAAACCAGTATAAAATACAATATCGAGTAATGTTGGCCCGTTATCGCGGAAAGACTCTTTGTCCCGTTTGCCACGGTACCCGATTAAAAAAAGAAGCAAGTTATGTAAAAATAAACGGTCGATCAATTTCCGATTTAGTAGATTTATCTATTACCGATTTGAAAAATTTCTTTGATCATCTCGATCTTGACGAACATGATAACGCTATTGCGCAACGTATATTGACCGAAATTAATAATCGCATTAATTTCCTGATAAATGTGGGTTTAAGTTATCTTACCTTGAATCGTCTTAGCAATACGCTTTCCGGAGGAGAAAGTCAACGCATTAATTTAGCAACATCGTTAGGAAGTAATCTGGTAGGATCTTTGTATATTTTAGACGAACCAAGTATAGGTTTACATAGCAGGGATACCGATCGCCTTATCAATGTATTGCGACAACTTCAGGCTTTAGGCAATACAGTCGTTGTAGTAGAACACGATGAAGAAATCATTCGTGCAGCAGACTATATTATTGATATCGGTCCTAAGGCTGGGCGTCTGGGTGGAGAAATTGTTTATCAGGGCGACATGCATGATCTGCAAAAAAATTCAGAAAGTTATACTGTAAAATATCTTTTAGGTGAAGAAAAGATTCCTCTTCCTCTAAATCATCGCCAATGGAATAATTACATTGAAATAAAAGGCGCACGTCAAAATAATCTAAAAGGCATTAATGTTAAATTTCCTCTTAATGTAATAACAGTAGTGACAGGAGTAAGTGGAAGTGGAAAATCTACATTGGTACGAGATATTTTCTACCGAGCTCTAAAGCGAGAATACAGCGAATGTGATGAACGTCCGGGAGAATTTTTAGGACTAGAAGGCGATTTACAAGCGGTAACAGATATAGAATTTGTAGATCAAAATCCTATTGGGAAATCCTCTCGAAGCAATCCTGTAACGTATTTGAAAGCTTATGATGAAATTCGTAAGTTATATGCAGAACAACCTCTTGCCAAACAAATGGGTTACAAACCAAGTTATTTTTCTTTCAATACCGAAGGAGGAAGGTGTGAAGAATGTAAAGGAGAAGGAACGGTTACTGTAGAAATGCAATTTATGGCAGATTTAGTCCTTGTCTGTGAGTCTTGCCATGGAAAACGGTTCAAAGCAGATACATTGGAAGTCAAATTTCAAGGAATGAACATTTATGATATTTTAGAAATGACTGTTAACCAGGCTATTGAATTCTTTGAAAAATATAACGAAAAGAAAATTGTAAAAAGACTGCAACCTTTACAAGATGTTGGTTTAGGTTACATTAAGTTAGGACAATCTTCTTCAACTTTATCAGGCGGTGAAAATCAGAGAGTAAAATTAGCTTACTTTTTAGGTCTTGAAAAGGCACAACCAACTATTTTTGTTTTTGACGAGCCCACGACAGGTCTTCACTTTCATGATATTAAAAAATTACAGGATGTATTCAATGCATTAATCGGTAGAGGACATACAGTTATTATCATCGAACATAACATGGATGTTATAAAATGTGCCGATTACGTGATTGATTTGGGACCGGAAGGCGGAAATAAAGGTGGATACTTAGTCGTTACGGGTACTCCGGAAGAAGTTGCAGCTTGTAAAAAATCATATACCGGTAATTTTTTAAAAGAAAAATTGAAAGAATAAAAACAAAATGTCGTAAGGGAAATCACTTCCCCTTACGACAACAAAAGAAATTTTACGAAAAAAAATACCTGTTATTGTTTCATATTATGTAATTAAATGCTAATAACTCTTCCTTCCTTAATTGTTAATTCTACAATATTTATCCCTGTAAAATAGGGTAAATAATAATATGATTTAAATTTAAGTAACGCAAAATCTCCCTTTTTGCCAACTTCTATGCTACCAATAGTATCAGCTCTATTAATTGCAGCTGCTCCGTTAAGTGTCATAGCCGTTATTACTTCTTCTACCGAAAAATTCATATAAATACAAGCTAATGCAAAAAGAAGTGGAATCGAGCATGAAGGACAACTGCCCGGATTAAAATCTGTAGCCAATGCGACAGAACAACCTTCATCTATCATTTTACGTCCTTTTGCATAGGGCTCCTTAAGAACAAATGCCGTTAAAGGAAGTAACGTTGCCACTACATCATTATTTTCAGCTAAAGTTTTAATTCCTTTATCTGAAACTTGCAAAAGATGATCCGCACTAAGTGCTTTAAGTTCACAAGCTAATTCCGCACCTCCCATAGACGTGATTTCATCAGCATGGACTTTAATACCTAATCCCATTTTTTTAGCAGATTCCAATAATCTCCTTGACTGATTAACTGAAAAAACGCCTTTTTCACAAAAAACATCACAATTCTCAGCCAATTTCATGTCAGTAATAATCGGCAACATTTCACTAATGAGAAAATCGATATAATAATCTTCTCTTCCTTTATATTCTTCGGGCAAAGCATGCGCACCTAAAAATGTAGGTATAATATCTGCTTTTCGATTAATTTCCCGATTTATTGCCTGTATTACCTTCAATTGTTTCATTTCGGTATTACAATCCAACCCATATCCACTTTTAGCCTCAATTGTAGTAACGCCCATACTACTCATTTGATCTATAAATCTTTCTGCTTTAATTTTTAATGACTCAAAGGAACTCTGACGGGTCGCTTTTACTGTATTTAATATACCACCGCCTTTTCCCATTATATTCATATAACTATTTCCTTCCATTCGCCATAGAAACTCCTCGGATCTATATCCTCCAAAAATCATATGAGTATGTGAATCGACAAATCCAGGCAATAAGACTTTTCCCTCAGCATCAAGCACTTGATATCCTTCAGGTATATTTTCCCGATTTTTTCCCACATATGTAATTATTCCATTTGTTACTTCTACTGTACCTGAAATAATTTTCAACAAATGATTCATTTCGGCACCCTTACATGCAGTCTTACCTAAAGGTGTAACAATATAAGCGTTAATAATAAGTAAATTGTTCATTTAAAAAATTTTATAACAACAAGGTACAATCTCATAATCAAGAAGTACCTTGTCGTGGAAATTCTCATTAATCGTGAATCTTAATACTGATTGTATCTTTTCCACCCATTAAAGATTTATATGTAAGATTCAAAGTTGATGACGAAGAATGCGATAGTATATTATAAACAAAAGTTTTTATTGCTTGCCCTTTTGTTCTAAAGTTTGCAACTTTACCTGCATTCATAATATCCTTCACATCAACATTTGAAAATCTTCTGGAAAAAACTCCATTATTCTTTTCCGGTTGTGCAATAGGTTCAATTATTTCACCTGATGATATCTTTGCTGTTATTTCGTCAGGTACATATTGTTTAAGTTGAAGCGAACGATCAGAGATTGTTGGAAATATATTATCATTAATCAAATTAACTTCAACTTTATATAAGTCTTTACCTATTTTTGTTACTTTGTAATTAGCAAACTTCGGCTTCGGAAATTCATTTAAACAATGAAGCACAAACATTGTATTTTTAGAAGCTTCTTGCTCCATATAACGAGCAGGTGGGTTACGATCAAGATGTTTTTTATGTGTTCCTCCTATCCAAACTTCACCCAATTGAGGATGATTGAATTTTTTAGGTTTAATCCATCCATCTCCATTTAGATCAAGTTTTATGAATTTATCAAATTCCTCATCTGAAACTTTTCCATCGTGATCAGAATCGGCATATGGAGTAGGACTGCCCCATAATTCCATCAGAAACGCATATTTTCCCAACATATGGTACATAGATGCAGGTGCTTCTCCATTTAACCAAGTTTCTTCTTTAGCCGTATAATTCTTCATTATAAACAATCCATCCGTAAGGATTCCTAACGATACTTTTTTATCTTCTTCGTATTCAGGGTCGACTTTATAATTAAAAGCATAGTGATCTACAATGGATTTTATGCTTTCAGGAACATTATCAGGCTTTGCTTCATATGGAGGTAAATATTCAGCGCTATTATCTTCTTTCATTGATTTCGGTGGTATAGTAAACATGATCCATCTTCCTGAATTATGATAATTGAACGTTACTAAAATATTGTTGTGAGCAGACAGAAATAGCCAAACATTACGTGTTTCCGGCTCTGACAATGGATATGTTTTACAAGCTGTCTTATTACTATCATAAATAAAATTACGATTAGGATCTACACCACCCAAATCATCTTCAGACGTTTTACCATCTCCGTCATTATCATATCCTTCTTGTCCTATCAACCTAAAACGCTTTCCTTCCCACCAATCATCTGCTGCTATTTTAATAAATCGATTACCATCCTTAGATAAACGATATGAACCGTTAGCATCTTCTGCATACATTAATGATATTTCACCATCACCATCTACGTCTTCTGTCATATCTTCATCATACAATCCATCTCCATCGTCATCGGTCGGTCTAAAAGGTTCTCGCGGATTGTTTTCTGTATTAGGTAATGCAATATATGAATTTATCGCATCAACATTAAACATAGGCAATATATATATCGTCTTGTTATCAACCAGATTCTTGATATTTGCATCATAGTCATAACGGGTTAACAGATACCATGCTGTATATAAGCAACATGTTACACCATTAACTTCATTCCCATGAATAGCACCATCCATCCACAAAGCGGGCTTATTA
>CAZKSK010000148.1:0-6027 GCA_964555225.1 uncultured Bacteroides sp. | reverse complement strand
CAAATCACAGCTCTTCAAGCAATGGCCGTATTCGGTTCGGGTGTAGGTTTAGGATTAGTTGCATTATTCTCAGCCATCCGTCAAGGTCAAGTATGTGCAAACGGTGTTGTTGCCATAGGGCAAGGTTACAATGTATTCGGTAACACATTAATTTTAGCAGTATTTCCTGAATTATACGCCATTGTAGCTCTAGCAGCCACGTTCTTGATGGGTTCTGCTGTCGTAGGATAATAAAACGATTATTTAAATATTTATCTCCTTGCAAGAAGTTCTTGCAAGGAGATTTATGATTAACAGAATACTATTTCACATACATTTTAATAACTCTTTATCTACAAAGAAGTTATAATTCTTCCTACTTACATAAAAAATTCTTACTTTTGCAAAATAAAACATAGGGAAAACAAAAATGGTAGAAAGATTATTATCTCCTGATTTTATTTTTGAATCGAGTTGGGAGGTTTGCAATAAAGTCGGCGGTATATATACAGTTTTGTCTACAAGAGCAAAGACGATGCAGGATATGATGCACGACAAAATTATATTTATTGGACCTGATTTCTGGAAAGCAAAAAACAATCCTCTTTTTATAGAAGATAACAATCTTTATCCCAAATGGCGAGTCCATGCAAAAAATGAAGGCTTAAACATAAGAATAGGACGTTGGAATATTCCAGGAGAACCAATCGTCATTTTGATTGATTTCGTTCCTTTCTTTCAGGAAAAAAATGATATATATACACAAGCATGGAAAGACTTTCAGATAGATTCTCTTCATGCATATGGGGATTATGATGAAGCTTCAATGTTTTCTTATGCAGCCGGTCGAGTTGTAGAAAGCTTTTATAAAAATAATCTGAATAAAGAAGATAAAGTCATCTATCAAGCACACGAATGGATGACAGGTATGGGAGCTCTTTACATACATAAATCCGTTCCAGAAATAGCAACCATCTTTACCACACATGCCACATCAATCGGTCGCTCCATTGCAGGAAATAACAAACCACTTTATGACTATCTTTTCGCTTACAATGGGAATCAGATGGCAGAAGAATTAAATATGCAATCCAAGCATTCCATAGAAAGACAAACAGCTCAATATGTAGATTGTTTTACAACAGTAAGTGATATCACGGCAAAAGAATGCGAAGAACTTTTGGATAAAAAACCGGATGTCGTGCTTATAAACGGTTTTGAGGATAGCTTTGTTCCTACAGGAGCTGAATTTACCAGAAGAAGAAAAAAATCAAGAAAAACTTTTCTCAAAATAGCTAACGCCGTTTTTGGAACCGAGATGGATGATGATACAATGATTGTAGGGACCAGTGGACGATATGAATTTAAAAATAAAGGAATTGATGTATATTTAGAAGCTTTAAACCGTTTAACACGGGATAAAGAACTCAGCAAAAACGTATTAGCCTGTATCAACGTGCCAGGATGGGTAGGGAAGCCCCGTGAAGACTTACTCGAACGTCTTAAAAGTAATAAAAAATACGATACCCCATTACCTGTACCTTATATCACTCATTGGTTACATAATATGAGCCATGACCAAGTTCTTGACATGTTAAAATATCTAGGCATATCAAACAATAAGGAAAGTAAATTGAAAATAATTTTCATACCTTGTTATCTGGATGGAAATGATGGGATTGTTAATTTGCCCTATTATGATTGTATTATTGGAAATGACCTGAGCGTATACGCTTCCTATTATGAACCATGGGGGTATACACCGCTCGAAAGTGCAGCTTTCAAAGTTCCAACAATTACAACAGATTTAGCCGGGTTTGGTCTTTGGGTAAATACGATAAATGGCAAATACGGTCAATTGGAAGACGGAGTGAAAGTAGTACATCGTTCTGATTATAATTATTCGGAAGTAGCAGATGAAATAAAAGATACTATTGCTGATTTTTCCAATATACCCAACAAAGAAATCATTACAATAAGAAATAAAGCAGCTGCTATTGCAGAAAAAGCCCTTTGGAAGCATTTTATTGAAAACTACAAAAAGGCATATGATTTTGCATTAAAAAAGGCTGCCGAGAGAAATAAAATAAATTGTAAATTACAAAAATCTGAGAGAATATGAGAATTAAAGTCAGTAACACGAATACTCCAAACTGGAAGGAAGTGAATGTTAAATCACATATCCCTGAAAGCTTAAAATGTTTGGATGAAATGGCTCACAACTTATGGTGGGCTTGGAATTATAAAGCAACAAAATTATTCAAAGATTTAAATTCTGATTTGTGGAAAGAGGTTAAACAGAATCCTGTACTTCTGTTACAACGTCTCAGTTACGAATCATTGGAAAATATTGCTAAGGATAAGATTCTCACCCAAAAAATTGATGAAGTCTATAAAGAGTTCAGGGCATACATGGATGTTAAAAAAGACAATAAACGTCCTTCTGTTGCATATTTTTGTATGGAATACGGATTAACAAATATATTGAAAATATATTCCGGAGGTCTTGGTATTCTTGCCGGAGACTATTTAAAAGAAGCATCAGATAGTAATGTAGATATGTGTGGTATAGGATTCTTATATCGATATGGATATTTTGATCAAACTTTATCTATGGACGGACAACAGATTGCAAATTATGAAGCTCAAGATTTCAATAGTTTACCAATCGAACGAGTTCTGGATAATAACGGCCAACCATTAGTTGTCGATGTTCCTTATGTAAATTATTTAGTTCATGCATATATATGGAAAGTTAACGTTGGACGTATTCCTTTGTACTTATTAGATACTGATAATGAAATGAATAGCGAATATGACCGTCCGATTACATATCAATTATATGGCGGAGATTGGGAGAATCGCTTAAAACAAGAAATATTATTAGGAATAGGAGGTATTATTACTCTTAAATCTCTTAATATAAAGAAAGATATTTATCATTGTAATGAAGGCCATGCTGCATTGTGTAACATCGAACGTTTGTGCGATTATGTAGACCAAGGATTAAATTTTAATCAAGCATTAGAATTGGTTCGTTCTTCTTCTCTCTATACTGTTCATACACCCGTACCTGCAGGACATGACTATTTTGATGAAGGCCTATTCGGAAAATACATGAAAAATTACCCTCAAAAATTAGGTATCAGTTGGGGAGAACTAATGGATATGGGTAGGATTAATCCGGGAGATTCAAATGAAAAATTTTGTATGTCTACTTTTGCATGTAATACTTGTCAAGAAGTAAACGGTGTAAGTATGCTCCATGGAAAAGTATCACAAAAAATGTTTTCAGGAATATGGAAAGGATATTTCTCGGAAGAAAATCACGTAGGTTATGTGACGAATGGCGTTCATTTTCCTACTTGGAGTGCAACCGAATGGAAAACACTATATTCAAAATACTTTGATCCTTCATTTATGCAGGATTTGTCTAATCCTAAAATCTGGTCGGCTATATATGACGTTCCTGATGAAGAGATTTGGGAAACAAGAATGGCATTAAAAGAAAAATTGATTGATTTTATTCGTAAATCATTTAAAGAAGACTGGTTAAAAAATCAAGGAGATCCTTCTAGAATAGTTTCACTAATGGAAAAAATTAATCCCAATGCTTTGATTATAGGTTTTGCCCGTCGTTTTGCAACATACAAACGTGCACATCTTCTGTTTACTGATTTGGATCGTTTGGCTAAAATTGTTAATAACCCCAATTATCCTGTTCAATTCCTATTTGCAGGAAAGGCCCATCCTCATGATGGAGCAGGGCAGGGATTAATTCAAAAAATAATTGAAGTGTCACGTCGTCCCGAATTTCTGGGAAAAATTATTTTTCTGGAAAATTATGATATGAAATTAGCTCGTCGTCTGGTAACGGGAGTTGATATTTGGATGAATACTCCGACACGTCCTTTGGAAGCTTCTGGAACATCCGGAGAAAAAGCTTTAATGAATGGTGTAGTTAACTTTTCTGTTCTTGATGGTTGGTGGTTAGAAGGTTATCGCGAAAATGCAGGATGGGCGTTAACGGACAAACGCACTTATCAAAATCAGGATCATCAGGACCAACTTGATGCTGCAACTATCTATGGAATACTTGAACAAGAAATTGTTCCATTATACTATGATAGAAAAAAGAAAGGATTTTCTGAAGGTTGGATAAAAACTATTAAAAATTCTATTGCACAAGTTGCTCCTCACTACACAATGAAACGCCAACTTGATGACTATTACAATAAATTCTATATTAAAGAAGCAACTCGTTTTAAAGTTCTTTCTGCTAATGATAATGCCAAAGCAAAAGAAATTGCAGCTTGGAAACAAACAGTCGCCGAAAAATGGGATTCTATAGAAATTGTTTCAATTAATGAAGATGCTGATTTGAACAATCTTGAGAGTGGTAAAACTTATTCCTCTGAAATCATCATTGATGAAAGAGGATTAGATGATGCAATTGGGGTTGAATTCATTGCAACACAGACCGGAGAAGACAAAAATGAGCATATTGTTGAAGTCCTACCTGCTGAATTGATCAAAAGAGAAGGGAATCTGTATACATTTAAAATCAAATCTATCGTAAACAATGCAGGTGCATTTAAATTTTCATACCGCATGTTTCCTAAGAACCCGGATTTACCTCATCGTCAAGATTTTTGTTATATCCGTTATTTTAATAAATAAAAAGTTTCTATTATAAATGAAAAATGCGATGAAAATAAATTCATCGCATTTTTCATTTCATCCTCATAATATAATTCAAATAAACATATTCTCTATAAATTAATATTATATAATATATTGAGAACTGATTGATTCATTAGTTTCCACCCGACGTATAGTTTCAGCAAATAGATCAGCTATTGTCAATTGCTTAACTTTAGCGCAACGATCTGTGTAAGGAATACTATCAGTAAAAACCATTTCTTTCAGTGAAGACATTTGCACCCTATCCGAAGCAGGTCCTGACATAACACAATGAGAAGCGATTGCACGGACAGAAAGAGCCCCGGCTTCCATCATAATATCTGCCGCTTTAGTAATTGTTCCTGCCGTATCCACCATATCATCAATAATAATCACATTTTTACCTTTAACATCTCCAATGATCTGCATTGAAGCAACCTGATTAGCTCTCACGCGTGATTTATTACATAAAACCAAAGGAACATTTAAATATTTAGAATATGTACTGGCACGTTTTGAACCACCGACATCGGGAGTTGCAATAACTAAATTATCTAATTTTAAAGAACCGATATATGGCAAGAATACAGCTGAAGCATACAAATGATCTACAGGAACATTAAAAAAACCTTGAATTTGATCAGCATGTAAATCCATAGTAATCAAACGGTCAATACCCGCTACACTCAACAAATCAGCAACTAATTTTGCACCTATAGAAACACGCGGTTTATCTTTTCTATCCTGACGTGCCCATCCAAAATAAGGAATAACAGCGATGACACTGTGCGCAGAAGCTCTCTTAGCAGCATCAATCATCAACAAAAGTTCCATCAGATTATCTGAATTCGGAAATGTTGACTGTACCAAAAAAACATCATGTCCACGAATAGACTCTTCATATGATATGGCAAACTCTCCATCGGCAAAATGTTCAATATTCATTTTACCTAATTCACAACCTAAACTGGCACAAATTTTTTCAGCTAAGTATCTCGATTTTGTCCCCGAGAATACCATAAAAGGTTCTTTTTCAATCATTATTGTATAGAATTTATCTATAATTGTTATTTTTTTGCAAAAGTAAGTATTTTTCTCCTAATAATAGAGGGAGAGTTACTAAAATTAATCTATAATTTTTCTCAGTTTTCGGAAATATTTAATTAAATCCATATAATCATTATTACTGCTGTCATCAAAATATTTCCATATATCACCCATAATTACAGCCCCTCCAAAGCCATAATCCTTGAGCATAGGAATATTTTCTGAATTGACTCCACAAAAAGCCATGACTCTTTTATCAATCAAATCATCCTTATAAGCCTTACGAAGCATTTCTGGAGTATATCCAGAAAGTACTTG
>CAZKSK010000147.1:0-6111 GCA_964555225.1 uncultured Bacteroides sp. | reverse complement strand
CTACACGACGCTCCTCCGATCTGAGAGAATGGTTTATCATCTCGAAATAAGACTTATAAAAAAGTCGAACAAGTTATTTTTGATTTGAAAGAAGGTGAGATCTCCAAACCTTTTTTATCTCCGGCAGGATATTATATTGTGAAAATAGAACCATCCCAAACACAAGAAAGAAAGACTGAGTCGAACAAAGTCAATGTCTATTTGTTACATGAATATGAAGATGGCTTGCTGTCTCAGGAATTTATGAAGTCCAATGAAAAAATATCGGAAGAAGAATATCAAAAGAGTTTAATTAACTATTATAATACACATAAAAAGGATTATTCTATATCTACAGCTTGTTTTGAGGGCATGTTGATTCAAGGCAAGACGTCTGATTTAACAAAAAGATTGAAAAAAAAATTGAAAAAGATGCCTGTTGAAAACAGAATGAAATTTATACGGACCGAATGCAATATAGGTTCTATTCATTTAGTGAAAGCTATTGAAGGTCTTTTTGTGAAAGGAGATAATCCTATTGTTGATAAACTGGCTTTTAAAGGGTCAAATTATAAAGTTGATTCACAATATCCATATGCCGCTATTATCGGTAAGAAAAAGAAACGAAAACAATTTTTATTTTCTGAAGTGAAGCAACAAGTTGAAATTGATTATCAAGAAAAAAGAGAAAAAGATCTTTTAGCAGATTTACGTCAGAAATATGATGTGCAGATTAATAAATCTGTTTTAGATACAGTAAATAAACATTTATAAATAGATTATAATAATTATAAGAATGAATAAATATTTTAACATCAGGTTTTGTACCTTGTTTTGTTTATTGTTTGCCCGTCTCCTGGCCTACGCACAAGATAATGTAATTGATGAAGTAGTCTGGGTAGTAGGTGATGCAGCAATATTGAAGTCGGATATAGAGGAAGAGCGTATCAGAGCTCAATATGAAGGACAAAAATGGGATGGAGATCCTTATTGTGTAATACCGGAGCAGCTGGCTATTCAGAAATTGTATTTGCATCAAGCGGCTATAGATAGTATAGACGTGTCAGAGTCTGATGTTATTCAGAGTGTTGAAAGACAGATGAATATGTACATACAGCAAATTGGCTCTAAGGAAAAGATGGAAGAATATTTTAATAAAACATCTTCACAAATAAGGGAACAGCTTCGTGAAAATATTCGTGATGGACTTACTATTCAGAAAATGCAGCAAAAAATAGTAGGTGATATAAAGGTTACGCCAGCTGATGTTCGTCGTTATTTTAAAGATCTTCCAACGGATAGTATTCCTTATGTACCAACTCAGGTTGAAGTTCAAATACTTACACTCGAACCTAGAATTCCTCAATCAGAGATTGATCGAGTAAAGGCCGAACTTCGTGATTATACCGATCGAATTAATAAGGGTGAGGCTCAGTTTTCAACGTTGGCATTAGCTTATTCCGAAGACCCCGGAACTGCTCGAAGAGGGGGTGAAATGGATTTCGTTGGTAGAGGTGAATTAGTCCCGGAATTTGCTGCTGTTGCATTTAGCTTAACAGATCCTAAAAAAGTTTCTAAGATAGTAGAAACAGAATATGGTTATCATATCATTCAATTGATAGAGAGAAGAGGAGATAGAATTAAAGTTCGCCATATTCTAAGAAAACCGAGAGTTGCTCAGGCCGATTTGGATGCGGCTTTAGCTAAACTTGATTCTATTTCTAATGATATTAGAAATAATAAATTTTCTTTTGATGAGGCAGCAACAGTTTTATCATTTGATAAAGATTCGAAGAATAATCATGGTTTGATGCCTAATTCTCAAACCGGAACTTCTCGTTTTGAGATGCAGCAGCTTCCTCAGGAAATCGCTAAAGTAGTAGATAATATGAATGTAAATGAAATATCCAAACCTTTTGTAATGACAAATAATAAGGGAAGGGAAGTTTGTGCTATTGTCAAATTAAAATCGAAAATAGATGGACATAAAGCTACTATAACAGAGGATTTCCAGACCATGAAAGATGTAGTTCTTCAGAAAAGAAGATCTGAAAAATTAGAAAAATGGATTGTTCAGAAACAGAAAAGTACGTATGTACGTATTAATGAAAAGTGGCAACATTGTGATTTTAAATATCCGGGATGGATTAAAAAATAAGCTATGCTAAACTGGAACGCAAAATATGACAAAAAAGTACATTGGATGTTCTTTTGGGGCGTTTTATGTCTTTTTGGTGTTTGTATGGCGCAAGTCCGTCCCATTAAAAAGCATAGGACAACCCCAGTAAAGAATCCGACGAAGGTTATTCTTATTCATTCAGATGAATTAAGTTATAATCAGATATTGAAACCTGATGCGCAATTGTTGAAGGGAAATGTCCATTTTCGCCAAGATAATGTTCATATGTATTGTGACAGTGCTTATTATTACGAGAAATCAAATTCTTTTGAAGCTTATAAGAATGTTAAAATGGAGCAAGGCGATACTCTTTTTTTGTATGGAGATTATTTGCATTATGATGGAAATACGCAGATGGCTTTTGTACGCATGAATGTTAAATTGATAAATCGTAAAACTATATTGACAACAGATAGTTTAAATTATGATAGATTGTATGATATTGGTTATTTTATTGAAGGAGGTACGCTTACGGATGATCAAAATGTATTGACATCAGATTGGGGAGAATATAGTCCATCAACGAAAGTTGCTGTTTTTAATTATAATGTTAAGTTAGTAAATCCCAAGTTTACTTTAACTTCTGATACGTTGAGATATAGTACAGCTACGAAAATAGCAAATATAGTAGGCCCTTCAAATATAGACAGTAAGGAAAATCATATTTATTCGGAATCCGGTTTTTATGATACACAGAAAGAACAAGGAATTTTATTGAATCGATCTATATGGACCAATGGACCAAAGAGAATGGTTGGTGATAGTCTTTTTTATGATAAGAAAGAAGGCTTTGGAGAAGGTTTTCGTAATGTGATTCTGTCTGACAAGAAAAATAAGAACTTATTGACAGGTGATTATTGTTATTATAATGAAAAAACGGGGTATGCTTTAGCTACTAAAAAGGCTGTTGCTATTGATTATTCACAACAGGATTCTGCATTCCTTCATGCCGATACATTGAAAATGTTTACTTATAATCTTAATACGGATTCGGTTTATAGGAAAATGCTGGCTTATCGGAAAGTTCGTATGTATAAAAAAGACGTTCAAGCAGTGTGTGATTCTTTATCTTATAATACAAAAGATTCTTGTTTAGTAATGTATTATAATCCTATTTTGTGGAATCAGGGTCAGCAATTATTTGGTGAAGAAATTAGGGCTTATGCTAATGATAGTACGATAGATTGGGCACATATAATTAATCAGGCGACATCAATAGAACGGAAAGATTCTTTGCATTATAATCAGGTTACAGGGAAAGAAATGAAGATATATTTTAAGAAAGGTACGGTAGATCATACAGATGTGATAGGAAATGTTCAAGTTGTTTATTATCCTTTGGATGAGGATAGTACAATGATAGGAATGAATGTCTCCGAGACCAGCCAGCTTTCTGTATTTATGAAAGACAAAAAAGTTCATAAAATGATCATGAAACCCCAGTCCAATGGTACTCTGTATCCTATGTTACAAATTCCAAAAGAGAAAATGTATATTCCTATTTTTGCATGGTTTGATTATATTCGGCCCTTAAATAAAAATGATATTTTTGAGTGGCGAGCAAAGAAGGCCGGTCAAGAATTAAAGAAGACCGAACGACGCGAAGTCCCTTTGCAAAATTTGGATAAATTGAAAGGAGATTGAATATGGCTTTGTTTTTTAATACAAAAATGAGAAAACCCAGAGAGTTTGAACATAAATATATTTATGTTGACGAACGCAAAGAAAAACTTCAGAAAATGGAAGAACAGGCTCGGCGGGAATTGGGTTTGTTGCCTCCAAAGGAATTTGATCCGGAGGATATTAGAGGGAAATTTGTGGAAAGTACTAAACATTTGAAACGTAGGAAAGAAAGTAATCGTAGACCTCTTTCATATCCTAAGCTTTTGGTTATAATCTTGGTTTTGCTTTTCATTTTGCATTGGTTGATTACAGGTAATTTATACTTTTAAAATATATTATGAGCGATATTATTCATTTACTTCCTGATAATGTTGCTAATCAAATAGCAGCGGGAGAAGTTATACAGCGTCCGGCTTCAGTGGTAAAGGAATTAATTGAAAACTCAATCGATGCTCATTCAAGTAATATTCAGGTTTTATTGACTGATTCAGGGAAAACGCGAATACAGATTATTGATAATGGTGTTGGAATGTCTGAAACGGATGCCAGATTAGCTTTTGAGCGACATGCTACTTCAAAAATACAATCAGCCTCTGATCTGTTTGCTTTGAATACGATGGGGTTTAGAGGCGAAGCACTAGCTTCAATTGCTGCAGTTGCTCAAGTAGAATTAAGAACAAAAACTGAAAGTCAGGAAGTTGGCACTTTAGTTACGATAGCAGGATCCAAATTATTAGGGCAAGAAGTAATTTCATGTGCTAAAGGTTGTTCTTTTACTGTTGATAATCTTTTCTTTAATGTACCGGCACGTAGAAAGTTTTTAAAATCCAATCAGACAGAATTAAGTAATATTTTATCTGAATTTGAGCGGATTTCTTTAGTTCATCCTGATGTGTCTTTTGAATTGTATCATAATGGCGTTGAGATGTATAATTTACCTGAGACAACACTTAAAAAGCGTCTGATAGATGTTTTTGGGAAAAAAATGAATGAACAGTTATTGGACCTTGGGGTGGAAACTACTTTAGTGAAAATATCAGGATTTGTAGGTAAACCTGATTCGGCAAGAAAAAAAGGTGCTAATCAATTTTTCTTTGTCAATCATAGATATATGCGTCATCCTTATTTCCATAAAGCGGTAATGGAGGCTTTTGATAATTTAGTGCAGGTGGGAGAGCAAGTTCCTTATTTTATTTATTTTGAAGTGGACCCTGCCAATATAGACGTAAATATACATCCGACAAAGACAGAAATTAAATTTGAAAATGAACAAGCTATTTGGCAGATATTGGAGGCTACCGTGAAAGAATCTTTGGGAAAATTCAATGCAGTACCTTCTATAGATTTTGATACTGAAGGTATGCCTGACATTCCTGTTATGAAACAGACAGAATCCTATGTAACTCCACCTCAACCAGATTATAACCCCAATTATAATCCTTTTAATGAAATAGATTCGAGGCAATGGAATTACCAGCCAAAAACGAATTTGGATTGGCAAAGTTTGTACAAGGGATTAGATCATTCACAAGATGAAAAATCTGTGTTGACAGAACCAGAAAGAACGACGGAATCTATAGAGAAAATATCGTTGCAATCAGAATATTATCAGTATAAAGGTCAGTTTATCGTTACGTCAGTTAAATCAGGGCTTATAATAATTGATCAACACAATGCTCACATTCAGGTTTTGTTTGAACAATATATCAGTCAATTAGTTCAAGGAAAAGGAATTTCTCAAGGAGTCCTATTTCCAGAAGTGATACAATTACCTTATTCGGAAGTTGCTATATTGGAAGAATACATGAATGATTTTAATGCTTTAGGTTTTGATTTAACTAATTTAGGCGGTGGAAGTTATGCAATTAATGGGATTCCTTCCGGATCAGAAGGCTTAAATTTTGTTGATCTCATTCATTCAATGTTACAGGATGCTATGATGTCTGGAACAGATGTGAAAGAACATGTTCGTAAGAATATGGCACTTGCTATGGCAAAAACTTCTGCAATTGTAAGAGGTCAAGTCCTATCGCAATTGGAAATGGAGAATCTGGTAGCTTCATTGTTTGCTTGTAAATCTCCTACCTATACAGCTGATGGTAAAAAAATATTTACTATTATTGCCGATCATGATATTGAAAAAATGTTTAATTAGGAAATATCCTTTATCTATTATAACGCAAGGAGAGTGTAAGAAATTGAAAAAATAGTTTGAAAGTTTTTGGAGAAATAAAAACTTTGTCATACCTTTGCAACGCTTTTGAAAAAGATAGACCGGGCGTTTAGCTCAGCTGGTTCAGAGCATCTGCCTTACAAGCAGAGGGTCGGCG
>CAZKSK010000146.1:0-6142 GCA_964555225.1 uncultured Bacteroides sp. | reverse complement strand
ACAACAAATATTCCGCTATATTCTTCTCTTTTAATTGCCTAGATATAAACATAAGAATAAAAACTTTAGTATAATGAATTTCCACAAAGAGTCATTATCATACCTATTAAAGATACAGCTATTACTACGACACCAATAATACGATTCAATATCCAGATTCCACGAATATCAAAACGGTTTCTCACACGACTTACTGCATATGTTATACCAAACCACCAGGTCAATGCTCCTATTACAATAAAAACATATCCCACACTCTGTTCAAATATATGTCCGGGAACAATAAATGCAAAACGGGCAAATAATGCAATAAACAGAAAAACAATTAATGGATTGGAAAGAGTAACAAAAAATGCCGTTACAAAATTATGAACTAAAGTTCCTTTATTGGTAGATACGGGACGAATTGATTCTACAGGATTACTTCGGAATGTATAAATACCAAACAATAAAAGCATTATACTTCCTACTAATTGCAACCAAAACAAATTCCGCCCATTTTCTATAAAGTCAACAACAAAACTCATTCCATAACCTGTAACCAATGCATATAGTATATCACTTAAGGCTGCACCTAATCCTGTTACAAAGCCATACCATCGTCCCTTATTCAGAGTGCGCTGAATGCAAAGAACGCCTACAGGACCCATAGGCGCGGAAGCTACCACCCCTACTATAAACCCCTTAACTATCAAATCAAGTACAGTAACCTCAATAAAATTCATGACTGCAAAGGTCATACTTTTTTATGAAATCTGAAAAAGAATACATAAGTTTTTTACTTTAGTCGGTTTTTTCTTACATTTTTTTAGTTTTTCTTTTTACGTTACTACCCTTTTATGTAAATTTGCAACATCATACAAAATAGAAATTAAACAATTGAAATAAAATGATTCTATTCTTTAAAACTCCTTCCAAGAGTATTATTGCTACAGACAGCGAGCAAACTCTTTCTCAAGACGACATCGACAAATTATGTTGGCTTTACGATGAAGCAATCGTTGAAAACGAAGCAAACTTGACAGGTTTTTTCGTTGGTCCACGAAAAGAAATGATTACACCATGGAGCACAAATGCAGTTGAAATAACTCAGAATATGGGTATTGAAACTATCACCCGAATCGAAGAATATTTTCCTGCAAAAGATGAAAATACAGAACATGATCCTATGCTCCAACGTATGTATCATGGACTCAATCAGAATATCTTTACAACAAACCGACAACCGGAACCTATTATATACATTGATGATTTAGATACTTACAACGAAAAGGAAGGATTAGCTTTAAGTAAAGAAGAAATAGAATATCTGAAAAAAGTTGAAAAAGATTTGGGACGCAAACTTACAGATTCAGAAGTTTTCGGTTTTGCCCAAATCAATTCAGAACATTGCCGCCATAAAATTTTTGGCGGCGTATTTATTATTGATGGAAAGGAAATGGAATCTTCTCTTTTCAATATGATTAAAAAAACGACAAAAGAAAATCCCAATAAAATTCTAAGTGCCTATAAAGATAATGTAGCATTTGCACAAGGTCCAATTATAGAGCAGTTTGCTCCAGCCGATCAGTCCACTTCGGATTTCTTTAGAATTAAAGATATAGAAAGTGTCATTTCCTTAAAAGCAGAAACTCATAATTTCCCGACTACCGTAGAACCATTCAACGGAGCTGCAACAGGAACAGGAGGGGAAATTCGAGATCGTATGGGTGGTGGTGTTGGTTCATGGCCAATTGCAGGAACAGCTGTGTATATGACTGCATATTCACGCCTTGAAGGTGAACGCGAATGGGAAAAAATCTTACCGGTAAGAAGCTGGTTATACCAAACACCTGAACAAATTTTGATTAAAGCTTCTAATGGAGCATCTGATTTTGGCAATAAATTCGGTCAACCACTGATTTGCGGATCTGTTCTCACTTTTGAACATAAGGAAGGTAATGAAACTTATGCTTATGACAAAGTCATAATGCTGGCAGGCGGTGTAGGATATGGAACCAAACGCGATTGTTTGAAAAAAGAGCCTCAAAAAGGTAATAAAATAGTAGTAGTCGGTGGTGATAACTACCGAATCGGTCTAGGAGGCGGAAGCGTTTCCAGCGTAAATACAGGTCGCTATTCCAATGGTATCGAGTTAAATGCAATACAACGTGCTAACCCTGAAATGCAAAAAAGAGATTATAATCTCATTCGTGCACTATGTGAAGAAGATGTGAATCCAGTAGTAAGTATTCACGATCATGGCTCGGCCGGTCACGTAAATTGTTTATCGGAACTTGTCGAAGAGTGCGGCGGACAGATTGACATGACAAGACTTCCGGTTGGAGATAAAACATTATCATCCAAAGAAATAATTGCCAATGAAAGTCAAGAACGCATGGGCTTACTTATCGATGAAAAACACATTGAACACGTACGTAAGATTGCTGAACGTGAACGAGCTCCGATGTATGTCGTAGGTAAAACCACAGGTGACGCGCATTTCTCTTTTGTACAAGGAGATGGCATTAAGCCTTTCGATCTTGATGTCGCCCAGATGTTCGGACATTCTCCCAAAACCTACATGATAGACAAAACAGTTGAACGTCATTATGAGAACGTAACATATTCATTAGATCATATAGATGAATATATCAACCGTGTACTTCAATTGGAAGCTGTAGCATGCAAAGATTGGCTTACAAATAAAGTTGACCGTTCCGTTACAGGCAAAATAGCCCGTCAACAATGTCAGGGTGAAATACAGCTTCCTTTATCGGATTGCGGTGTGGTTGCTCTGGATTATCGTGGAGAAAAAGGAATAGCAACAGCTTTAGGACATGCTCCGCAAGCAGGGCTTGCGTCTCCGGAAGCAGGAAGTATCCTTTCTGTAGCAGAATCTCTTACCAACATTGTTTGGGCACCCCTAGCAGATGGAATGAAAAGTTTGTCTCTTTCTGCCAACTGGATGTGGCCATGTCGTTCTCAAGAAGGAGAAGATGCACGCTTATATAGTGCAGTTAAAGCTCTTAGTGATTTCTGTTGTGCTATCAACGTGAATGTCCCTACCGGAAAAGATTCTCTTTCAATGAGTCAACAATATCCAAGTGGAGAAAAAATTATCAGCCCGGGAACTGTTATTGTAACAAGTGGAGGAGAAGTCAGTGATATTAAAAAAGTCGTATCTCCGGTTCTTGTTAATGATAAAAACTCCTCTATCTACCATATAGATTTTTCATATGACGAATTAAAACTCGGAGGAAGTGCTTTTGCACAATCATTAAACAAAATCGGTGATGATGTTCCTACCGTCTCTGATCCTGAATATTTTTGTGATGCATTTAATGCCATTCAGGAATTAATCAAGAAAGATTGGATTATGGCAGGTCATGACATTAGTGCAGGTGGTCTTATTACGACTTTGCTAGAAATGTGTTTCAGTAATACAGAAGGAGGTTTGCACATTAACCTACACGATTTCCCTGAAAATGATATTGTAAAAATTCTTTTAGCTGAAAATCCGGGTGTAGTGATTCAAGTATCTGATAAGTATAAAGAAGATTTCCGAAAATATATGGATGAAGCGGGAGTCGGTTATGCAAAAATAGGTTATCCCTGCAAAGAACGTGAAATTATTCTTAAGCAAGGTAATTATAATCATATCTTTGATATTGACGCTTTACGAGACATTTGGTATAAGACATCTTACTTGCTCGACAGTAAACAAAGTATGAATGGTTGTGCAAAAGCTCGTTATGAAAATTATAAAAAGCAACCTCTGAAAATGAAGTTCAATTATTCTTTCACCGGTAAACTGAAACAATATGGGATTTCGCCTAATAGGAGAACTCCGTCAGGCATTAAAGCTGCAATCATTCGTGAAAAGGGGACGAACGGAGAACGTGAAATGGCTTATAGTCTCTATTTGGCTGGCTTCGACGTAAAAGACGTAATGATGACCGATCTTATTAGCGGACGGGAAACGCTGGAAGATATTTCCATGATCGTTTTTTGCGGAGGATTTTCCAATTCAGATGTACTCGGTAGTGCCAAAGGTTGGGCCGGGGCTTTCTTATATAATCCTAAAGCCAAGGCTGCTTTAGAAAAATTCTATAAGCGCAAAGATACTCTTTCACTTGGTATTTGCAACGGATGTCAGTTAATGGTTGAACTCAACCTGATTAATCCGGAACACGAAAAACGTGCTCATATGTTACACAACGTATCACAAAAATTCGAAAGCAAATTTATCGGCATAACTATTCCTGAAAATAAAAGTGTCATGTTCGGTTCATTAAGTGGTAATAAATTAGGTCTTTGGGTTGCACACGGAGAAGGTCGTTTTTCTTTGCCTTATTCAGAAAATAAATACAACGTTATCGCTAAATATAACTATAATGAATATCCGGGTAATCCTAATGGAAGCGATTATGCCATAGCAGGAATATGCAGTACAAACGGTCGTCATCTGGCTATGATGCCTCATCTGGAAAGAGCAATTTTCCCATGGCAGAATGCATGGTATCCTCTAGATCACAAAAATGATGAAATAACTCCATGGATTGAAGCATTTGTCAACGCACACAAATGGATTGAGAATTGTTAGACATAAAAAATATGATGAAGAATATATACTGGGATTCTTTCTGGTCATTCTTTAAAATCGGAGCTTTTACTATAGGCGGAGGTTATGCGATGATTCCACTTATCCAAAGAAAAGTCGTGGAAGAGCGCAAATGGCTATCCGAGAAAGATTTTATTGACTTATTAGCAATCGCTCAAAGTGCTCCTGGTGTATTTGCAGTAAATATATCTATATTCATAGGATACAAGTTGAAAGGATGGAAAGGTAGCCTTGTTACTACTTTGGGGGCCATTTTACCTTCGTTCCTTATTATTATAGCTATCGCATTGCTTTTCCAACAATTCAAAGACAACGTTTGGGTTGTTAAAATCTTTATGGGAATCCGTCCTGCAGTAGTAGCTCTCATCGCTGCTCCCACCTTTACTTTGGCAAAAACAACAGGTATTAACAGATGGACAATTTGGATACCTATAATTTCTGCCTTATTAATATGGCAATTGGGAGTTTCACCTATCTATATTATTATTGGAGCGGGACTAGGAGGTTATTTGTGGGGACATTTTATTCATTCAAACAATAAAACCTCTCAAAAATCATGATATTATTCCTCAAATTATTCTATTCATTCCTTAAAATAGGACTATTCGGATTTGGCGGAGGTTATGCGATGCTTTCTCTTATACAAGGAGAAGTTGTTACACACTATGGATGGATATCGCCTTCCGAATTTACAGACATCGTAGCCATTAGTCAAATGACACCGGGTCCTATCGGTATCAATTCCGCAACATATGTAGGGTATACAGCTGTCATTAATGCAGGATACTCTTCCACAATGGGAGTTTTAGGAAGTATAACCGCTACTTTGGCAGTTATATTACCTTCTTTTATATTGATGCTGATAATCAGTAAATTTTTTCTCAAATATCAAAAAAATTCAGTTGTCGAATCAATATTTAAAGGATTGCGTCCCGCGATTGTAGGATTACTTGCTGCAGCCGCGTTAGTGTTGATGAATAGTGAAAATTTCGGTTCATTACAAGATTGTCCCTACCAGTTTTACATTAGCATTACTATTTTCATTGCCGCATTTACAGCCACCAAATTCTTCAAAGTGAATCCTATCTTAATGATTATCATTTGTGGAGTTCTTGGAGCTATTCTTTATTGATTTTTCCTTTTTTTGTGCATAAATTCAAGATTTGTTGTTATCTTTGTTAATTAAAGTGTTAAGTAAAAGAAAATAAACAGTATAAAAAGCCATGAAAGATTTTTTAAAGTACACCTTAGCAACCGTTGTCGGCATTATTCTTGCCGGAGTGGTTTTTACCATCATCAGTATTATTGCAGTTTCTGGAATGATTGCTTCCATGTCCTCCATAAATACCTCGGAAGCCTCTATTAATAAAAATTCCATTCTGGAACTGAATCTGTCAGGAACTCTTCAGGAACGTTCGGAAGATAACCCTCTCAGTCAACTGATGAATAAAGAGCAATATCAGGAATATGGTCTTGATGATATTCTAAAAGCTATCCACAATGCAAAAGAAAATGATAAAATAAAAGGAATCTATATCC
>CAZKSK010000145.1:0-6220 GCA_964555225.1 uncultured Bacteroides sp. | reverse complement strand
CCTCCAAACCGCGAGCAATTTTCAGCATGCTGGCTCCCTCAAGGTATTCCCGGTAGAAGCTGAAATCGTTAAGCGCATGTACCGTGAATACCTTGAGGGAGCCAGCATGCTGAAAATTGCTCGCGGTTTGGAGGCGGACGGTATTTTAAATGGTGCGGGCAAAGAACGCTGGCATACCAGCAACATAAATCAGATTTTGCGGAATGAAAAATATATTGGGGATGCCCTTTTGCAAAAAACCTACACCGTTGACTTTCTCACGAAAAAGAGGGTCAAGAACAACGGCCTTGTCCCTCAATATTATGTAGAAAACAGCCATGAGGCCATCATCCCGCGTGAAATTTTCATGCAGGTACAGGAAGAACTGGTCAGAAGGCGCATCGTCCACACCAGCCCGAACGGAAAGAACCGGGTATTCAGCAGCCGCCACTGTCTGGCGAATATAGTGTACTGCGGCACCTGCGGAGAGTTTTACCGCCGGATTCACTGGTACAACCGGGGCAAAAAATCCATTGTCTGGCGGTGCATCAGCCGTCTTGAAAACACCGGCCAGTTCTGCGATGCCCGTACCGTGCCGGAAAATCAAATTGAGCAGATACTGGTTTCTGCCATCAACTGCACGCTGTGCCAGAAAGATGATTTTCTCGCCGTCCTGCGGCAAAACATCGATGCCGTCCTGCGTGACGAAAAAGATAAGCCCCTTGCCGATATCGAAAAACGGCTGGCCGAACTGCAGGAGGAGCTTTTGAAGCGGACCACTGCCAGAGTCGACTACGACGACGTAGCCGGCGAAATTCACCGTCTACGCGAGGATAAGCAGATGCTTCTTCTGGAAGCCGCCAGTCGGGACGAGCAGAAAAAGCGCATCGCTGATATGGACGAATTTTTGCGGGAACAGCCCATCGCCCTTACGGAATACGACGAATCCCTTGTCCGGCGGCTGATTGAAAAAGTCACCGTCTACGAGGACAAATTCAAGGTGGAATTCAAGTCAAGCCTGACCGTTGATTTGTGAAAATAATTGCGGCAGGCAAGCTATACGCCTAAGCATCATAATAGCTCGATCGATTTATTGTCAAATTTTATCAATCCTTCCTCTCGCATTTTAGCAAGCTCTCGGGACAAAGATGTTCTTTGTACACCAATTCTTTCCGCTAATGCCTTTTTTGTTATATTCAGCTTAATAATATGCGAATTTTGCTTTTTACGTTCATAATCCAGGTAGCTTAAGATGCTTTCGCGGATTGTCCTGTTTACATAATGGTTAATTCTATCCCCCAGGATTACTGTATGGTCTGATACGTATTCAAGATAGTTTTTTAAAAACTCGTGATTATTCAAAAACAACTGAAACAACCGGTCTTTGCTTATCTCCAGAATAAAAGTAGGCTGTTTTGCGGTAACAGTCATAGGATAATATGGATTTTTGGAAAACATAAGATTGCCGCCAAGAACATCTTCGCTGAAAAACTCCGCTATCGTCATGCGATTGCCGGACTCGTCAATGCGCTCAATTACTACTTTCCCCGCAAGAATGATCTCTAGCTTTGAGCAGACTTCCCCCACGAAATGAACAATATTGTTTTTCCCATATTCGGCAATTTTGCAGCTTCCTTTAGTCAGGGATGACTCAATTTCTTGGGGATCTATGGATTTGATTAGGTCAATCTGAAGCATCAATTCTAAATAATTTTTCATACCTAACCCCCTGATAGTGTTACATTGGTAACAACCTTTCTTTCATTTTATCATTATAATAAAGATATACCAATAGGAGGTGGAGACATCATAAAATACATAGCCAATATAATTCGTTTGCTGTTCTTCGTACTATTTATATTTTTATTAATTAAAGGGAAAACAATGCTATGGCTGGCTCTGTTTGGCGGAAGTCTACTTTCCGCGCTTATCTTCGGCAGGATATACTGCGGCTATGTCTGTCCGATGAATACCATGATGATTCCGGCTGAGTGGGTGTCGAAAAAACTAAAGTTACAGACAGCAAATAAGCCCAAGTGGCTTAAAAACGGGTATTTTACATGGGTTGCCCTGGTTATCAGTATTGCGGTTATGTTGCTGTCAAAAAAATTACTGCATATTGATCTGCCAATTCTGCCTTTCTGGCTGATTATATCTGTGCTTATTACCATTAGATATAAAGCGGCAGTATTCCACAACCTCATCTGTCCTTTTGCCGGCCTGCAAAAAGCATTCGGCCGGTTCTCAAGATTTTCGCAAAGAGTTGACAAGGATGCTTGCATAGGCTGTAAACTTTGCGAAGAGGTTTGCCCCTCCAAAGCAGTTGTTATTTCCCTGGAGGATAAAAAGGCCGCAATGAGCCATGCGTTATGCTATCAATGCACAAATTGTCGGCAAGTTTGCCCCGCGAGCGCCATTTACTACGGTAAGCATAGAGGATAAAGCTACCCCCTGTTATATGCTATGCCCGCTTTGTATGGTATAATAAACAAAATACGGGCGCTTAGACTTACATGATGCGAAATAATTTAGGAGGTACGCTATTATGATTGAGCAGATATTCAAATTAGCAAGCGGCAATAATAAGGCTGTGGAAAAAGTCATATCCGATGAAAATCTGCATTACTTGCACATGGTATTCAACAAAAACGAAGGGCTGCCAGAGCACTTTTCCAATTCAAACGTATATATGACAATAGTACGAGGCAAGCTCTCTATCGGCTTAAACGACCAGGATATCCACGAATACGAAGCCGGGACTTTGCTCAAAATTCCTTTCCAGACCAAAATGAATGTCAAAAATATGCATGACGAAACCTTGGAGCTGATTATCGTTAAGGCCCCTGCTCCTAAAAATTAAGAGACTCAGGCGGAAAGCGTGATAAAAGAACAAGCAAGGCACCCTACGAATTTTGAGCGTAAGGTGCCTTGTTTTACCGCGATATGGGTCAGCCAGTTTATTATATCGGCTTCCTTCATCTCCCTTGTTGTATAGCCTAAAGGAAAAAGGTTTTAGAATATTGTAAAAGGTTCAATTTCTATAATCCTATACAGGGAGGCTCCTAAAGTGTCCCCTCCTCTGATTTTACAATATAAGCCATACATTTTTTATTAAGAAATCCCCCGATAAAAGCTGCTATTGTAATCGGCAATATAGCTGAAAAAGGAGCAAAAAGCATACATAACGCAATAATAATTAATGGCTGCCCCAAAGCCATAGCGGTATAAGAAGCCATAAATGTTAAGACAATAAAAGATTGATTTGCCAAAATAAAAGTTGACAAACCATAACCTATAGCTGTAGCGCAAAATAAACAAGGGAAAAAGCTGCCACCGCGCCAGCCGCCGGAAACGCAGCAATTTATCATAAGGATTTTTATAAAGCCAGTGGCAAACAGCAGCGGTGCAGTCCAATTATGCCAATTTTCTACTAGGTCGACCATTTGTTCTTCACCGGAAAACATAGTATAAGGTAAAAACATTCCCACAAGACTTAAGATTAGCCCGCATATAACAGCACGTAAAACCTTTTTATTTTGTAAAGGCTTAAAAATATAGTTAAAGAGCTTTTTAGAAAACAGGAAAATCAATCCTGTCAATATGCCTAAAAGAACAATTGGCAAAAAATAAAGCAATTCGTGAGAGGTATAGACGAATTTCCCAAATTTAGCAATCTTTATACCTTCATGCGCTAATATCTTAGCGATAATCCGAAAAGCCAGGACGCCGCCTACCGCAGCGGATAAATAAGCTGACCACCGTTTAATCTTCGAAACAGTATAAGTTTGGCCGTCATATATAATATCAACGCCGATGAACGTATTAATAGGATTTTTAATTAATTCAAATAATCTTGTACGTTTCTTTTTTTCTTTGTTCTGTAAAATATAAACGATACTGGACTTGTATTTATCCCGCACCCAGCAAAACAACATAGCGATAATTCCGGCAAGTCCAGCTGCCGGTGCTACACTTCCGCCGAAAATAAGGGGCATAAGAGCAGCGACGAAAACAATTCCCAAATTATTATATGGAATATTCTTATCTCTTTTATAAATTTTAAGAATATCCTCCAGCAAAATTGGATAATCGCCATATTTGCGCTGCCAAATACCTATAAGAACGCCTCCTGCTATGCAGAGAATCACATAATAGAGATTTATTTTTATTCCGAATATAACAATACAAAAAAAAGATTGCGGAACTTTTGCCCATAATAAATTAATAGCAAATCTCATTATTTGTAAAAATGAAACAGTAACCGCTCCTACAAATCCTCCACATAAAAAGGTAAGGGCAGTAAAAATAAACCAGTTCCAGATTTTTAAATAAGTTTTTACTTGATTTTCCACTTATCCACCTCAAAACAGCAATTTGAAAACTAAAAAAAGCCTGGCATTCCTGTCATTTTTCGCATCCTATTATACCATATAGCAGCATTTTTAACTGACGATGACACCTTTCCTCGTGATCATGCAGAATGCTCTTAGCGGAGCAACCTTGCTGTATGGATAGATAACGGGCGTTGAAGAAATCCTGGTAGGCCCGGAAATCTTCCACAACCTCCGATACGGATATGCCAGGGCGTAGAGATACCCGGTCAAGAAGCTCTGTTAAAACAGAAATATTAAGTGTATCGAATTCACTTTTCACCTCGCCGATGGCTTTAAGCAGATGCATCGGCGGATTTATAATAGCATTGCAGAATAGATTTAGGTATAGTGGATTATCACTAAAGAAATGAAGCCTCGCGTCGAAGTACCCTCGCAGATGTTCTTCAACACCTCCGTTAAGTGTTTTGACCGCATCGGACAAATATGAAGTCAGTGCGTCAAAGCATTCCTTGACGCATAGCAAATACAGCTCATCTTTGTCCTTAAAATAGTAGTAAATGATGCCCTTGGACATGCCGTTATCATTGCAGATGTTGTTAAGTGACGCCTCCCCATAGCTTTTGGCAGAAAATTCTTTTAATGCGCCCTCGAGTATTCTCTGCCTGCTTTGCAGGTTCTTTTCCTTGCGTTTCATTGTATCGCCCCGCAATTTAAATTACAGACCGCATGGTCTATAATCGCTAGTATATCGCAAACAGACCGCCTGGTCAATATTATATGCATAAACCTTTCACAATACAAGCAGTCCCAAGGTTAGCATAAAAACTCTACCATCGTGCAACAACCCCTATACTTTAATACAAAATAGGTGAATGCCTTGTACGATTAACTAAAATAAAAACCAACATACCTCTTGTGCTTGAGGATGTTAGTTTTAAAAGGCTTAACTTCCGAATCCCGCGCTATCCATCTACTTAGCGTTAATTTTGTGCTTCCTTAGAAATATAAAGTTGCATATTAGTGAAATGATAAACACTAAAACAAATAGATACCCAATCGGTATGAGCGCAAAAGGCTCAACCAAGGTTCCATCTGACAAAACCTTTGCACCAATAATATGGTAGGAAAGAAAGCAAACCATTACTGCTAAAGCTGAAATAAGCATAGAACCTCTTGTGAATGAAACTCTCTTATCCTTTTTCCATGCTGTAGAAATGCGTTTGATTGCATTTACATCTCCGTCTAACACCAATGGTTTTTCTAAGTCCATCTTAAGTTTTTGCAATTCATGCACACATTGTGGACATTGGGTTAAATGTTCCTCAACCAATGAACAGCTTTCTTTGCTACAAACCTTATCATAATATAAAGGCAACAAATCTTTAATAACTTCACATGAAAGTTTCATAACAGGGCCTCCTTTAATTTGGCTCTCGCACGGTGATAAGTGACTCTTGCCCAGCTTTCTGTTTTTCCAAACAACTCGGCAATCTTACAAAATGATAAATCGCCAAAGAAGCGTAACATAAATACCTCTTTATATGGTTCTTCCAAATCATGGATCAATTTATGAATTTCGTAGGCACTTCCGTCGGCAATTATTTTTTGCTCGAAATCGTCATTAGGAACATCAACCGCATTATCAATATCTTCAAGAAGGTATGGTTGTTTTTTTAAGTATGAAAAATATGTGTTTTTTGCAATCTGGCAGAGCCAAACACTAAAGCTTTTATAAGTCAGCGGGCATCCGAAAAAGGCGTGACAAAAGGTACCGATAAATATCAAAACCGATATGCTTTCTCCGGCAAGATCATCTGCGGTGAATGCGGCGACACCTTCAAGCGCCGGATTCATAGCTGCACCGATCACAAATACATCGCGTGGTGCTGCAACACCCATATCAAAGA
>CAZKSK010000144.1:0-6228 GCA_964555225.1 uncultured Bacteroides sp. | reverse complement strand
CCTTGAAAAGGGCATGGAAGAGGGGGTAGAGGTTTATGACGAGGACAGGCGCCTTGGGAGTATAACCGGCGCCGGGCTGAACCTTAACCTTGAGTCAGGGGGCCACATACTCACCTTTAAAAAGAAGGGTTATGATGACAGGGTAGAGACCTATAATTTTACCGGCAGCAGAAGCTATGCCTTAAAACTTAAAAAGTCTTTGTATACCCTGAATATTACAAGCAGTGAAACAGGGTCAAAGGTATTTATAAACGGCAGGGGGGCAGGCAGCGCCCCATATTTAAAGAAGCATGAGTACGGCATCTATAAAATACGCGTAGAGAAAGACGGGTACCTTACAGAGGAGAAGGAGCTTGAGCTTGACAGGAACCACACACTGAACTTTACCATGCGCGAAAAGAGGTTTGTAGAGTTTCGCGTTGAGTCAAAACCGGAAGGGGCAGATGTCTATTACGGCGGGGCTCACAGAGGGAAAGCTCCCGGCACATTTCAGTACCCCGAGGGTGAACTTGAAGTAAAGGTAAGCTATAAGAACAGGTCTGAAAACAGAAAAGTGACACTGAAACCCGGCGCAAAAAGAGAGGTGCTGAAGTTTGATTTTTCAGAGCCTGAATATGGCAAAACTGAAACTTTCGGCAACATGGAGTTCTGCTATATCCCCGGCGGAACCTTTATGATGGGGAGCCCTGCGAGCGAGAAGCAAAGAATTGATGATGAAAAGCAGCACAGAGTAACAGTATCTCCATTCTGGATGGGGAAGTATGAGGTAACACAGAAGCAGTATATGGAGATAATGGGGAATAATCCCAGTAATTTTAAGGGTGATGATAGTCTCCCGGTGGAAAGGGTAAGCTGGTATGATGCAGTTGAGTTCTGCAATAAAATGAGTGAAAAGCATGGCCTTAAGCCCTATTATAACATTGACAAGAGCAGAAAAGACCCGAACAATAAGAATAGTAGTGATGATATAAAGTGGACAGTAACAATTGCAGGGGGTAACGGTTTCAGATTGCCCACAGAGGCAGAATGGGAATATGCCTGCAGGGCAGGTACAACAACAGCATTTCATTATGGCAATAAATTAGATAGCACAATGGCAAATTTTGATGGTAATTCTCCATATAATGCAGGTAAGGGAGTATATAGGGAAAAAACAACATCTGTGGGAGGTTTTAAGCCGAATGCCTATGGTCTGTACGATATGCATGGTAATGTCTGGGAGTGGTGCTGGGATTGGTATGGAGAAAGTTATTACAAAAGCAGTCCGGAAAAGAATCCCGCTGGTGCTCCAGATGGAAGCTATCGTGTCTTGCGCGGCGGCTCGTGGTTCAATGTCGGCAATTACCTCCGTTCCTCTTACCGGTACAGGAATTATCCCGGCTTTCGTTACTACCTCTACGGTTTCCGCGTCGTTGTTTCCCGCTGATTTGGACAACTGGACACCTGGCCTTTGCAAATGCAAAGGACTGTTTTACTGGAAATTTTCTTTTTTGCTTCTTTTTTCTTTTTTGAAAAGAAAAAAGAAGACTTTTATTAAAAGATAAAGCTTTGTTTCACATATTCATAAAATCATATTTAGAGATTAATCTATGAGCGATCTTAAGCTGTACCAGAAATCGTATGATCTTCTTGTCTGGATTTTTAACAAAACAGATGGTTTTCCTAAGTCTAAACGCTTTTCAGTAGGTCAGCGTCTTGAAAATTTATTGCTTGATTTTATATCATTGCTCAATAAATATCAATATTCTAAAAAGCAGGAGAAATCTCTTATAGTAATATCTCAAAAATTTGATGAAATAAAACTGCTTCTTAAAATATGTCATGACACAAAATTATTGAGTCACGGCAGTTTTGCATATACTATTGATATATGCGGCGAAATTGGCGCCATGATCGGAGGCCTGGTTAAAGCATCCGAAAAAAATATATAACCGGAAACCGCGTGTCGTGGCTGGCGCATTCAATGAGCAATCGTGTCTTGCGCGGCGGCTCGTGGAACAATAACGGCAATAACCTCCGTTCCTCTAACCGGAACAGGAATAATCCCGGCAATCGTAACAACAACAACGGTTTCCGCGTCGTTGTTTCCCGCTGATTCAATACCGCCTGCCGATTCTTTATGTTTACGGATATGAAGACGCTTGAGGTGGTACATGTTGGATGTGCCATTCCTGTCATGGGATAAATAATAATAGTCTCCGTCATACTCTGGTAGTTATAACGAACGAGACAGGCGGAGGTTTTTTTGAAACGCATTCGAAATCTTTTTGATAAAATAATATCAACAGAAAACTTCATAGATGCCGTTTATAAAGCATCAAAAAACAAACGCCATCGACCTTATGTTATACAATTTAACAAACATCTGATGGATAACATCGCGGAAATCGGGCGGGAGCTTGAATCTGGAAAATACATGCCGGGGAGTTACCGCGAATTCTACATTTACGATAAAAAACTGCGCAAAATAAGCGCTGCTCCTTTTCGGGATAGAGTTGTTCACCATGCACTGTGCAATGTTATTATGCCGCATTTTGAAAAGAGTTTTATAGACACCAGCTTTGCCAACCGTTCGGGTAAAGGTACTCACCGGGCAGTACGTCTTTGCCAGCTTTATTTAAGTAAGAACAGATACTATGTCAAACTTGATATACAGAAATACTTTCCCTCAATAGATCATGAAGTATTAAAAAATATTGTTCAAAGAAAGATTAAATGTCGTAAAACACTCGGTCTCGTAGATATTATAATCGATAACTCAAATTTACAGGATAGCCCATCATTCTATTTCACGGATGACGGTCTTTTTGCCCCGTATCAGCGAAGAAAAGGGCTTCCAATAGGGAACCTTACATCGCAATATTTTGCAAATATTTACCTCACACCGCTTGATCATTTTATAAAGGAACAGCTGAGAATTAAAAATTACATCCGTTACGTTGATGATTTTGTAATTTTTGGAGATGACAAAGATTTTTTAAGACTGTGCGTAAAGAGGATAACTGTGTTTCTTGAACAATACAGACTCAAAATTCACGATAAAAAAGCGGACATTAGAAAAACCTGTGACGGGATTACTTTTCTTGGATACAGAGTTTTCCCTGGTTACATAAGAATAACAGCAGAGAACTTCGTTAAGGCAAGAAGACGCTTAAAGAGAAATCTGTTTTTACTGAATAATGGTTTCATGTCGTTTAAGTCATTTAACAGTTCATATCAGGCATGGCAGGGCCATGTTAAGATTGTTGCCGAATTTTAATTCAGAATTCACTATATTTATTTTAACTACTCCCCCATTCTCTTTCAGGAAAAGGGGGGTAGGGGGATGAGGTCTTAAAGCTTCTCAATCTCTTCCGTTGTAAGTCCGGTAACTTTTGAAATAAGCGCAGAGTCAACTCCGTTATTTTTCATGTTAAGTGCAGTGAAAATAATCCCTTCATCCCGGCCTTTTTCGATTCCCTGTTCAATTCCTTTCTCTATGCCTCTCTGTTCTGCATTATCGAGAAGGGTATTGTAATCACGTTCGCGTTTGATCCGGTTTTCATAGGCTTCACGAAGTTTATCGTCCATAGTGAATTTGCTGTATTCATTGTGTACCCTTTGAAGAACGGGGTCATCTTTTATTATTGTCTACATGGTCTCCTCCTCTGTGCCTTCATTTTTAAAATACAACAGCCACTTTTCGAGATGTGTGCCCTTTACTATTTCATTTATTTTAGGCAGTTCAAGATAATGGAGTATAAGGTGATCTGTAAGTATAAGCGATGGATCATATTTTTCCTGTATTAAATAGCTGGTGTGAAATCTTTCTGTGGCGTCAATAAGCTTAAAATTGAGCAGGTTGATACAGATTACAGGTTTTATCTTTGTGTATCTGTCAGCATCCTTTACCTGTGATGAGTATAGTCTTGCCCAGTAGTATAATGTCCTGTTGATGTTTGTGGAGTCACAAAGACTCTGTATCTCGACGTTATACATCCTTCCGTTAATGTCTGTTGCCTTTATATCGAGTATGGAATTTTTATCATCTTCAAATTCTTTAATATTGAACGGATTATTTCAATTTCTGTAATTTCATCGAATTCTGCGTCAAGAAGGACTGCGTTTATAAAGGCCAGAAGAATATCTTTTGTCTCTTCCCGGCCCATAATATATTTAATGACAATGTCAGAGTATGCTTTTATAGTTTCCATGTATTGAAGATAAGAAAGATACAATTGTGTGTCAATATATTTTCAGGATGTATTTTAGACAGCACCTGCTGGAAGGTTATATTTAATCCTTGCCCCCCTCTGGCCGCTGGCCATCTCCCCCATGAATGGGAGGAGAAGTGATTCAGAAAATTCCGTATTACCCCTTTCCCCATTCATGGGGAAAGGTGCCCGAAGGGCGGATAGGGGCGGGAAAGCTGTTCCCGCAATTTTTTATAAAGAGAGTGACAGAGGGGTAAACAAGCCGGCTGAAATCAGAAGATAATAAACAGCAGAATGTAGTGTTATAGTATTCACCTGACAATATGACCTAAAAATGTAGTGGTCATGAAACCTCTGAAAGATATAATGATTTCACCACAAAAACTTTATATCACAGGAGAATAACATGACCACTAACGTCAACGTAGCACAAAAGGCTGCAAGAAGAAAGCTAAATTTACTTGAACTTGCCAGCGAAATGGAAAATGTAAGTAAAGCATGTAAAATTATGGGCTACTCCCGGCAGCAATTTTATGAAATCCGCCGCAACTTCCAGATATATGGAGCAGAGGGTTTACTTGATAAACTGCCAGGAGCAACCGGGCCTCATCCGAACAGAGTCACAGAGGAAATTGAAAACAAAGTTCTTGAATACTCTCTTGTTAACCCTACTCACGGCTGTTTAAAAGTATCCCAGCAGCTCAATCTTCAGGGGGTAACCGTTAGTTCCGGCGGCGTCAGAGGCGTATGGAGCAGGCATAAGTTATTAACCAGACACCAGCGGCTTCTTCGTTTTGAAGCACATCACCGGGAAAACAATATTGAGCTTACTGAAAAGCAGATCAAACTTCTAGAAAAATTTAACCCGGAATATCGAGAACGTCATATAATAGCCAATTTTCCCGGCGATCTGGTGTCTATTGATACTTTTATGGTCGGAACCCTCAAAGGAATCGGCAGGATATATCTACAGACAGTTATAGATTGTCATAGCCGTTATGCATGGGGTAGACTGCATACATCTAAAATACCGGTAACTGCTGTCCAGACTCTTAACAATCATGTATTGCCTTTCTTTGATGAACATGATATCAAAATTAAAACCATACTCACCGATAACGGCAGAGAGTATTGTGGAAGAATGGATCAGCATCCATTTGAATTATTTCTCCAGCTTGAAGAAATCGAACATAGAACAACTCAGGTTCGTCGTCCTCAAAGTAACGGTTATGTTGAACGTCTTCACAGAACTTTACTTGATGAACATTTCAGGATCGCAGGGAGAACAAATTTTTATGATTCACTTGAGGAAATGCAGAATGATCTCGATAAGTATCTTGTGCATTACAATAACGAACGTTGCCATCAGGGGCGAAATATGAATGGCAGAACTCCGGCTCAGGCTTTCATTGATGGAATTTCTCTTATCCCTGAACCGGATATCGAAGAAGCATTTACTGGCTGATGTCATCAGCTTTCAGAGGGAACTGTCAGGTGAATACCATCACTGTACAAGCAGAAAAATGATTTTTTTTATGGACATCCGCTGATCGATCAGCGGATGTCTTGCTTTTATTATGTTGATGGTTTTTTTAATTCCACTGTCGTGTTCCTCTGTTCAAAAAAGTCCTAATTTTAGAATTAAAGAGGTTCTGGGGGAGGATATGGCTTTGGTAGTTACATATAGTACAACGGCCAAAAATGTATTGTCTGAAGAATATAAACAGAAAATGGCCTATTCGATTTATGATATGCTGAGATCAGAGAATTCAAAATTATCAGAAAAAAACAAATGGAAATCTGTAAATGTGAGGCAATATTATACCGAGTTAACATTCGATGCTCTGATGAATGGCGCAGCTAAATATAAATACCTCTTAACTGCACATATATATTTTGGTCAAAATATATATGGTGAGCCAATGTACTCCATAGCCTGGTTCATTGTTGATTTGGACGAGTTATTTAAGTATTTCAATTATTTTGATGGAGGACCTATAACGAGATCTGAGTTTAGTTCATTGTCTTATGATGA
>CAZKSK010000143.1:0-6228 GCA_964555225.1 uncultured Bacteroides sp. | reverse complement strand
CAATGCAGGTTCATACATCAGCCAAGAACTGGGCTACGCGCTGGCTTGGGGTAATGAATACATGAACCGGCTGGTTGAATCCGGAATACCGGCTGCTCAAGCTGCAAAAAAGATCAAATTCAATTTTGGAATCAGTTCCAACTATTTCATGGAAATAGCCAAATTCCGCGCAGCACGCATGTTATGGGCCGATATCGTAAAACAATATAACCCGACCTGTGACGGAGATTGTAAGAATCAAGGTCAAGACGGTTTCTGTAATTGTGCCTGCAAGATGCAGATACACGCAGAAACTTCCACTTTTAATATGACTCTGTTCGATTCTTATGTAAATCTGCTTCGTACACAAACGGAAACAATGAGTGCAGCCCTGGCCGGTGTACACTCCATTACTGTAACCCCATTCGATAAAGCATACGAAAATCCTAATGATTTTGCAGAACGTATTGCACGCAACCAACAATTAATCTTAAAAGAAGAATGTCATTTCAATAAAGTAATAGACCCTGCAGGAGGTTCATATTATATTGAGAATCTGACAGTTTCCATTGCTAAACAAGCATGGGATATCTTCTTGAAAGTTGAAGAAGAAGGCGGATTCCTGGCATCAGTCAAGGCCGGGAAAGTTCAGGAAGCTATTAATGCCAGCGGCAAAGCCCGTCATATAGCAGTTTCCAAACGTAAGGAAATTTTGGTAGGAACGAACCAATTCCCTAATTTCAACGAGAAATCCGACGGAAAAACTCCTATCGAAGCAAGTTGTTGCTGCAACGGAGGCCAAGATTCTTGCGACAAACCGATCCGGACTTTGAATAATGCCCGTATGGCAAGTGATTTTGAAGCTTTGAGACAACAAACCGAAAACAGTGGAAAACGACCGAAAGCATTCATGCTGACAATAGGTAATTTGGCTATGCGTCAGGCACGCGCCCAATTCTCCTGTAATTTTCTAGCTTGTGCAGGGTATGAAGTTATAGACAATCTCGGCTTCGACACCGTAAAAGAAGGTGTGGATGCAGCATTAGCCGCTAAAGCAGATATCGTAGTTCTTTGCTCAAGTGATGACGAATATGCAGAATATGCCATTCCGGCTTTCAAAGAGCTGAACGGACGTGCCATGTATATTGTAGCGGGAGCACCTGCCTGCATGGAAGATTTGCAAAAAGCCGGTATTGAAAACTTCATTCATGTTCGTGTCAACGTTCTTGACACCCTCAAAGAATACAACGCTAAATTAGGAATCAAGTAAAGCAAGATATTATGAGAAAAGATTTCAAAAATATTGATATATATGCAGGATTTCAGCCACAAAACGGACTGGAATGGCAAAAAGCCAATGATATCAAGACCGACTGGAAAACGCCAGAACATATTGAGGTAAAGCCGGTCTATACAAAAGAAGATCTCGAAGGAATGGAACACCTGGACTTTGTAGCCGGTATTCCTCCTTACTTAAGAGGTCCGTACAGTATGATGTACACTTTCCGTCCATGGACAATCCGTCAGTATGCAGGATTCTCCACGGCTGAAGAATCAAATGCATTCTATCGTCGTAATCTGGCTTCCGGACAGAAAGGCTTGTCCGTTGCATTCGACCTTCCGACACATCGTGGTTATGACCCCGATCATCCACGTGTTGTAGGAGATGTAGGTAAAGCCGGTGTTTCCATTTGTTCCGTTGAAAATATGAAAGTCCTATTCGACGGAATTCCATTAAATAAGATGTCTGTTTCCATGACCATGAACGGTGCCGTACTTCCTATTATGGCATTCTATATCGTAGCAGGTTTGGAACAGGGAGCCAAACTGGAAGAAATGGCAGGAACCATACAGAATGATATTCTGAAGGAATTTATGGTACGTAACACCTATATCTATCCACCTTCATTCAGTATGAAGATCATTTCCGATATTTTCGAATATACTTCACAAAAAATGCCTAAGTTCAATTCTATCTCTATTTCCGGTTATCACATGCAGGAAGCCGGAGCAACAGCAGATATTGAATTAGCTTATACTCTTGCAGACGGTTTGGAGTATATTCGCGCAGGTATAGCAGCCGGAATAGATATTGACGCTTTTGCGCCCCGTCTTTCTTTCTTCTGGGGTATCAGCGTAAACCATTTCATGGAAATAGCCAAGATGCGTGCAGCCCGTATGTTATGGGCGAAAATTATCAAACAATTCAACCCGAAGAATCCGAAGTCTCTGGCTTTGCGTACTCACTCACAAACATCAGGATGGTCACTGACCGAGCAGGATCCATTCAATAATGTAGGACGTACCTGTATAGAAGCCATGACCGCTGCATTAGGCCATACCCAATCCATGCATACGAATGCATTGGATGAAGCCATTGCACTGCCGACGGATTTCTCTGCACGTATTGCGCGTAACACTCAGATTTACATTCAGAATGAAACCAATATCTGCAAGAATGTCGACCCATGGGCCGGTTCTTACTACGTTGAATCTTTGACAAACGAAATTGCACACAAAGCTTGGGAACATATAGAGGAAATAGAAAAACTCGGCGGTATGGCCAAAGCCATCGAAACAGGTATTCCAAAGATGCGTATCGAAGAAGCGGCTGCCCGTACACAAGCTCGTATCGATTCAGGCGAACAAGTCATTGTAGGTACAAATAAATACCGTCTCGACAAGGAAGATCCTATCGATATTCTGGAAGTGGACAACACGGCCGTTCGTCAGGAACAAATTGAAGGCTTGAAGAGATTGAAGGAAGGCCGCAATGAAGAGGAAGTTAAAGAAGCCTTGGAAGCTATCACCAAATGTGTTGAGACCAAACAGGGTAATCTACTTGAATTAGCTGTAAACGCAGCTCGTCTTCGTGCAACATTAGGAGAAATTTCAATGGCTTGCGAAAAAATCGTCGGCCGTTATAAAGCAGTAATTAGAACTATTTCAGGCGTGTATTCATCAGAAAGTAAAAAAGACGCAGATTTCGAAAAAGCTTGCGAGTTGACTGAGGAATTTGCAAAGAAAGAAGGTCGTCGCCCACGTATCATGATTGCCAAGATGGGTCAGGACGGACACGACCGTGGTGCTAAAGTCGTTGCTACCGGCTTCGCCGATTGCGGTTTTGATGTCGATATGGGACCTTTGTTCCAAACTCCGGCAGAAGCTGCACGTGATGCTGTAGAAAATGACGTTCATGCAGTAGGTGTCAGTTCTTTGGCTGCGGGCCACAAGACCTTGATTCCGCAAATCATGGAAGAACTCAAGAAACTGGGTCGTGAAGATATCCTCGTATTTGCCGGTGGAGTCATTCCTCCGCAGGACTACGATTTTCTTTACAAGGCAGGAGTTGTAGCCATCTTCGGTCCGGGTACTTCAGTTGCAAAATCAGCTTGTGAAGTAATGAATATCTTACTTGAGCAAGTGAAATAACAATTTGCACAAACAAATAATTTAAGGAGCATAAGACATCGATCTTATGCTCCTTTTTTATTTTACCATGCAGTACTTTGTTCTTTCCTGCATCTATAGAATATAAAAGGAAAGGAAATGAAAGAAATAACTCCTTTATCATTCAAAAGAAAGATCGCTTTAGAGATTTCCAGAAAAATACAAAAGGACCTGATTCAAAGTCATCCGCTCAAACAACTCTTTTGGGAATGTACTTTACGATGTAACTTACATTGTCTGCATTGCGGAAGCGACTGCAAAAAAATATCCGATCAACCCGATATGCCTTTTTATGATTTTTCAAAGGTACTTGACGAAATTGCAGAAGAAATAAATCCGCATGAAGTTTTTATCATCCTCACCGGAGGTGAACCTCTAATGCGCAATGATCTGGAAGATTGCGGAAAAGCTATCTACGAAAAGGGATTTCCCTGGGGTATAGTTACAAATGGACTTTTTCTTACCGAGCATAGATTCGACACGTTATTAAAAGCAGGAATGCACAGTGCCACTGTCAGTCTTGACGGTCTGGCCGGAGAACACAATTGGCTGAGAAGAAATCCCGACAGTTTCGAAAAAGCCTCTCATGCCATTCAAATGATGAACAACGCACAAGGATTTGTTTGTGATGTTGTTACCTGTGTAAACAGAAGAAATTATTCACGTTTAAACGAATTAAAAGAATATCTTTTATCTCTGGGTGTAAAAAGCTGGAGGCTGTTCACGATCTTCCCAACGGGAAGAGCCGTACTCAATCCGGAGCTGCAACTAAGCAGTGATGAATTCAGAGGATTAATGGAATTCATTAAAAATGTACGTAAAGAAGACAGAATAAAAGCCAGCTACGGATGTGAGGGATTTCTGGGAAACTATGAAGGTGAAGTACGCGATTCATTCTTTTTCTGTCAGGCCGGAGTAACCGTCGGTTCCGTACTTGTCGACGGCAGTATTTCTTCATGTCCGAGCATTCGCGCCGATTATCATCAGGGAAATATCTATCAGGACAATTTTATGGATATCTGGAATACAAAGTTCCTTCCCTATCGTAACAGAGAATGGATGCGAAAAGATGATTGCGCTACATGCAAATACTTCCGTTACTGTCGAGGAAACGGAATGCACCTCAGAGACGAGGAAGGCAAGTTAATGTTCTGTCATCTAAAAAAGCTTCAAAATATTAAATCATAAAAAATGAAAAAGCGAAAACTAATTGTCGAGCGAATCCTATCCGGCATATTCACACTGCTTGGATTTGCATCATGCTCCGGTACAGTAGGAGGAGGAGATGGACCATGTGAATATGGTTGTCCTAATGTTAAATTCCAAGTAAAAGGAACCGTAACTTCCGATATTGGAGATCCGTTAAAAGACATACAGGTAATTATCAAGGGAGACAATGGTATGTACTTTGAAACAAAAGGTACTATAGCAGATACGGTATATACAAATGAGAAAGGAGAATATCTCAGTGACGAAGGTTCTGTAATATCACTCGAAAGTAAATCCGAGAACTCAGAGGTAACAACAACTCCTACTCAAAAAGTCGTTTTCCGGGATGAAGAAGACACATATAAATCAGACTCAACTGCATTTATCAATATGTCTAAAAAACAAGTAGAAAAAGGAAGCGGATGGTATAATGGCAAATATATCTTGAAAGCCGACAAACAACTGAAGAAAAATAAATAAGCTCAAGAATCAGCTAATCTTCAAAAGACTATTAAGCATTATTCTGAAAATTCGTCGAAACTTACATTAATATAATCACAAATTCAGGAAACATCATTTCACTCCTGACAGTATGTAAATAAAAGTTTGTTTGTATTTGTATTTCTTTCGTACGAAAAAACAATATTTTTATAATACCGTTTCAAAAACAGTTCCAGCGGATTTTCAGGATCTGTATCCTCTACCATGGGGTTATAGCATCGTGCCCTGTACAAAAAACAAAGTTCCAAACAATTTTTGCTACAGGTTAATGAAACATCTACAGTTGTACCCAACTTTATTCCCAGCAATTCGGTAATGAAACAAACAGTACTTTTCAATATCCTGTCCGTTTTACCGTCACGAATTATACTATCCAATTGTTCACGGATATCTTCTACATGGTTTATTTGATGAATACTTTCCATTTTTACTACCCAGTTACTTTGAAAGTAACGGGCTTTTTTCTTTCCCTTTTTATCGCATACAAACAGGCTTTGCGATTCACTTCGGCCAACTCCGAAGCTTTAATACCGGCCAGATAAATCTGAGTAGTCTTGATTGAGCGATGTCCCAATGATTCGCTTATTTTCTCAATTGGAGCTCCTGTACGTTTTGCAGCTGTAGCCCATGAATGACGGAGTGTATAGGTCGAAACATTCCCTTTCAGTCCGACTTGCATAGCCAAGCTCTGAAGGAGCGAGTTAAAACGGCGAAGAGCAGAGCCGTATTCCGCATATTCCTCCCGACTACCCCTAGAGTTCTCTCCGCTGAGAATATCCAGAAGGTAGGGAGTTCTTTTTGATGATCTGGCGTTCTGTTTACCCGTCTCCAGATTATGCATTGTTTCTGCTACTTCGGGAAGAATTTTCACACTGACCTTCGTTCCAGTCTTAATCCGGCGGTATTCCAGCACGCCACGAGTGATGTCAGAAGAACGTAGATGACTCAGATCCACAAACGGAATGCCGCAAAGCTGGTATAGCAAACGTGCCGTCTGCTGAGTCTTGCGAAGAATATCGGTCTTCGGATCCTCATACAACAGACGGTAAAGCTCATTACGTCCCAATGCCTTCTTGTGACGCGTGTCTA